>DEQA01000139.1:860-6555 GCA_002359075.1 Planococcaceae bacterium UBA3378 | reverse complement strand
ACAAATGCGATAATTGTTGCTATACAGAACGATGCATATAATCCAACCATCGGGTCGACACCTGCTATGAGAGAAAAAGCAATTGCTTCCGGAATCAGGGCAAGTGCTACAACGATACCCGACAATATATCACCGTGGACGTTACCAAACCATTGTTCTTTTAAAGATTGCATATCATTGTTCCTTTCGATATAGTTTTACGTAAGTGTATTGATACAAAAACGACATGTATTATCGTACCATTTATATTCCCAAAAAGGAATAGTTTTGGGAAGGTAAGGAGCTTAAGATGATTTACGGATATAAACGGCCCGTACAAGATGACAGGGAAATGGAGCAACAGCTCAGCACTGTCACAGTTGATAAATTATTTGAGGAACGGCATCCATATGCAAAGAAAAGAATAGCGCTCGAAAACCTGCTGATGGAAATGAAAAGCGGAGATGAATTATATGTGCAGCATATGGTCGTACTAGCCGATACGTTATCCCAATTTGAGGACGTATTACGTGTAGCAGAGCGGGATGGTGTCCTTATTCATTTTCTGAATGAAAAAATGACAAACCAAACTATGCCCCGCATGTCACTAGCAGAAGCATCATCTTTCTTTTCTAGACTTCAGGCAGCTTGTACAAGCCACCGCACGACATTTGGTATCCAAGAGGCAAAAAAACAGGGAAAAACGATAGGAAGACCCAAAAAGTCAGATGACAACTTAAAGAAAGCATTGGAGATGTATCAAAGTAAAGCATATACTTTACAAGCGATTAAGGATCAAACCGGCATCAGCAAATCGACCCTTTACCGTTATATTGATCAATTAGGGGAGTAAATTGTAAATTCACGAGCCTTTTACCATGTCAAACAGTCTGCTGTACCGACGCATTTTATAGTGCTGCTGACAAACTCCTCTATATAGGCTACGTGCCAATAGAAAGCGCGGCTGATACGTAAATTGCCGGTTCTGACCGGCATTTCTTTTATACTTGACAGGCAGGTGAAGCAATGCATATTTTCTATTTACTATTCAGTTATCTTCTTGGTACTTGTATGACCGCCTATTTTATAGGCAAGTGGAGGGGAATTAATCTCCAACAGGAAAACACGGGCAATCTTGGTGCCCGCAATGCCGGCCGGACCCTTGGGAAGACAGCGTTCTTTTTAACGGTTTTAGGAGACGGCGGGAAGGGGATTGCTGCTGTTTTGATTGGATGCTCGCTCGGACTGACTGATTTTTGGATCTCTCTCGGAATTCTATTTGTCGTGATCGGTCATCTTTATCCATTTTGGCTGCGGTTTCAAGGCGGCAAAGGAATTGCTACAGGGATTGGTGCTTTGCTTGCTTTTTCGCCGATTCTCCTGCTTGCTTTTATAGGTGGATTTATCCTTTCATTACCTTTTACAAAGAGCTTGACGATTAGTATGATTATTGGCTTTTTCACCTATAGCATTACGATTCTTCTGATAGGAAGGTATGAGCTTTCTGTGCTAGTTGCTATGCTTGTCCTGCTGACTATCAAACATAGACAAAACATAATAGAAAGAGTGGGGTAATATGTATTGGTGTAAAATAGCTACAACTGAAAAGGAATTTGATGACATTGCCTCGCTTAATTACGAAACATTTGTCGAGGAAATCCCGCAGCACCATCAAAACAAAGAGCGCCGGCTGGTCGATCGTTTTCACCACGAAAATACATATATGCTAGTATACAAGGAGTCTGAAATGGCAGGGATGATCGCCTTTCGGGCAGTCCGGCCATTTTCACTGGATGAAAAAATCGGACCGATGGAAGACTATCTTTCTACAGAGCAGTGCCGTCATCTTTGTGAGCTCCGGCTCCTTGCCATAAAAAAAGAGCACCGGAACGGCCGGGCGATGCTCCGTTTATTTAAAGCGTTATATGCTTACTTTTATGAACAAAGCTTTTCAGCATGTGTGATATCCGGAACAACGCGGGAAGAAAAAATGTACAAGCAAATCGGTTTTGAACAATTCGCCCCGGCAGTAGGAACAAAAGATGCTGAATACCTCCCAATGGTGCTGACAAAAGAGGCGATTGATCAATTCAGGGTACGGATGATGAAAGATTTGAAGATATTTTATCCGGGTCCTGTCAAGCAGACGTCTCCACTTCAGTATACGAACATATCTCACCGCAGTGTAGATGGCATGAAGCGGTATAATGACATAAAAGAAACATTGAAATCGATGGCGGGTACCCGGTATGCTGCTATTGTCGTCGGCTCCGGTACACTGGCAAATGAAATAATGTTAGGTGCGATAAAAACTACATGTGGGAAAAAGCGGGGGCTGATGCTGAGCAACGGGGAATTTGGTGAACGTTTGATTACCCAGGCAAAGCCATGGGGATTATCGTATGTTACAAAATCCTATCAGTGGGGCCAGTCATTTAATCTTGAGGAAATTGAATTACTAATCAAGGAACAACACATTAGCTGGCTTGTATTTGTCCACGGGGAGACATCAACCGGTACATTAAATCCACTCGAGGATTTACAGGCACTTTGCGATACTTATAACGTCAAACTATGTGTGGATTGCATCAGTTCTTTTGGTTCGCTTCCTTTTTCCTTAGAAAATGCTTTCTGTGCTACAGCAGTAAGCGGGAAAGCGGTCGGCGCTCTCGGAGGACTGGCTTTTCTTTTATATAACGAAGCGCCGCAAGCAGCAAATACCCCTTATTATATGAATCTGGCAAGTTATCATGAAATGATGCCGTTTACTGTACCGGTTTATTTGCTGGAAAATATCCAACAGGCGCTTACTGCATATCCTGAGCGCTACCTTCTGCTAGGAAAGCGGCTTAAAACGATACTATCCTCACCGCTTTATGAGCAATTCGGGTTGGAAACGGACCATTATCCGATGATCGTTACATTCACGGAGCTTGAAGAATTTTTATTATGTGCAAAGCTAAATGACTTTGATCTTCACTCGGCAAGCAGTTATTTAAAACAGCGGGGCTTTGTCCAAATCAGTATGATACAGCCGACCTTCGAAAGAGATTTTGCCGCGCTTGAACAGCTTTACCGCTCTTTTACGCCATAAACAAATGAGGAGGTTTACAAGATGTCTGCCATACAAAACACAAGTCTCATCCTAGAAGGCGGAACATTCCGGACACTATTTACAGCAGGGGTGCTCGATGCTTTTATCGATGAACATATTGAACTCCCTTATATTGTGGCAATCTCAGCGGGTGCTATTAGTGCCTGCTCCTATGTCGCAGGGCAAAAGGAAAGGACACTGCGTATTTTTTCTACATACCGTCATGATAAGCGCTATATGGGAATACGGAATTTTATAAAAGAGCGCAGTTATTTCGGCCTGGACTTTGCCTATAATGTGCTGCCGAATGAACTGGATCTATTCGATTGGGGAAAGTTCCGCAACTTTAACGGACAGCTGGAAGTTGGCGTTACCAATGCTTTTACAGGGAAAGTCGAATATATGAATGCGATAGAGATGGACACACGGTGCAATATGCTGCAGGCTACATGCGCGATCCCGGTATTGTTCCCTGAAATCAAATTAAACGGCGTGCCCTACTATGACGGGGGATTGTCTGATCCTATTCCGGTCAAGCAGGCTGAAAACCGTGGATATAACAAGCATATTTTCATTCTTACCCGTCCAAAAGGCTACCGCAAGGAGATGGACAGCAAGAGTAAATGGGTGATAAAGCTTTTGTCCCGTAAATACCCGAAAATCGCAGCAGCTATGGCGAACCGGATAGACTATTATAATGAAACACTTGCTTATGTAGAGGCACTTGAAAAAGAAGGACGGGCATTTGTCTTCAGACCTGATTATGCGTTAAACAGCTTTGAAAAGCACGTGCCTACGATGAATCGAAATTATCAAATGGGCTATGCGCAAGGGCAAAGCCGAATGAATGAATTAAAAGAATTTCTTGCTGAATAGGTTGGAGTAAAGACCTACAGGAAGAAGTGAATTTACTAAAGCATTACTTGGCCTCATTTGCAAAAGCGGCGGGGAGCATTATAGCAATAAGAAACACGAAAAGTGTGAGTGGTCTTTTCGTGTTTTTCCTTTATAAACGGAACCGGTTTATTTACTCTTTTACAATAAAGTGCCAGCCGTCTTCCTTCATCTCTTTCTTAATAAGTCCTTCTTTCTCAGCATAGTCGGTATAGCCAATAATTTCGGACATAATGATCGAGAATTCCTTTTCTGTCCGTTCACCATAGATTGCATAAGCTATGGATAAGGCGGTTTCATGGCCTTCTGCAATTTTATTGAGGATCCGCTGTAATTGAAAAGAAATGCGTTCCATATTCCGCTGCCCGATTTCCTGCAGGTTATGAAACGGCTGCTGATGGCCGGCAAATACCATATCCGTATCATAGTGCAGGCAGTTTTCCAGTGACTGCTTGTACTGTATCACAACTGGGAGGAGCCGGCCTTTCTTGTCGTGGTCAACAAGGGCACTTGTCGTTCCTGTAAAAAGCACGAGGTCTCCAGCAAACAACCACTTCGTCTCTTTATCATAAAGCAAGATAGAGTCAGGTGAATGACCAGGAGCAGCTATCACCTGAAAATCACCGATAGTGTCCCCGGCAACGAGCGGGTTGATCTCCGTATGGATCCGCAATTGTTCACTATCCTTCATGGTTTGTTCCAATTTAGCCAGCCGTTTGTCTGCCAGATGCAGGCATCCGTACTCTTTATATAGCGTTGTAAAGAAGTCTCGCTTCTGCAGCTGATAATGTTCTGTTAAATAGAGTCGCTCGGTGGCGAGATGATGAGCATAAACCGGCACATTTTTACGGGATAAAATGGCATTCACCATTCCTGTATGATCCCCGTGATGATGCGTTAGAATGATCTCGTCAATGTCTGTTATATAAAAGCCGTATTCAGATAGCTTTCTGTAAAAAAATTCATGAAAGGCCGGTATATCAATGCCTGCATCAATTAACGTCAGCTTGTCTCCATTCTTATATAAATAACAGTTAATGCTCTTCATCTGACCATAGCGCACCTCAAACGCAATAGGATACACCGTCTTTTCTCCAACTGTCATTATTTCTGTCATTTTCAACATCCCCTGTCTTTTTTGCTAATTTAAAAAGATGAAGCGTGCCGTAATTTTCAAGGAATTCTTCACCTATTCCTTTCTTTTTACAATTCTCCTTTTATTCTATCGCATCTTCCTTAGTATTTTCATATTTTGAAGCCGTTAAAGTCGCCAAGAGAAAAACGGCAAAACCAAACGCTATTAATTTCACAGACAAGACCAAAGTTGCATATTGTTTGCGAAAAAGATAGTTTTCCTTAACAATAGGAATACAAAGAAAGGAGATGACGATTCTGAAAGCTGGTTCTTGGGTACATAATACAATCGGCATCCTTTTAATCATTGTTAGCATACTGCAAGCGCTCAACAATTGGGGCGAAAGTATGCTGAAATCTATGTTTTATATACTTTTTGCGGCTGTAGTCGCTGTTCTTTTAGTCTTTTTAACGAAAAAGCGAAAAGAAATCAATCAAGGGGGAAAGTAACGAGATGAATAAAATCAATATACCTGTTTCAGTGCTCGATCTTGTACCAGTACGGGATGGGCATAATGCACATGATGCCTTTGTCCGAGCACGGGAATTAGCAAAGCATGTAGATCAGCTTGGCTATAATCGATACTGGCTGGC
>DEQA01000139.1:0-831 GCA_002359075.1 Planococcaceae bacterium UBA3378 | reverse complement strand
CCATAACAGCCGTTCCATTGCGAGCTCAGCGACGACTATCGGTATCGGCTATATTGCTGAGGCAACAAAACAAATCCGTGTCGGTTCAGGCGGGGTTATGCTGCCAAATCATGTACCGCTTGTCGTAGCAGAGCAGTTTGGTACATTAAACGCTATGTATCCTGGACGAATTGATTTAGGGCTGGGCCGTGCACCAGGTACAGATCCATTTACTGCACGCGCTCTTCGCCGAAATACAGCAGGAGAAGACTTTGAGGAAAATGTTGTTGAGCTTCAGCGTTATTTAGCAGAAGCAAAAGAAACAGACGCTGTACGGGCTTACCCGGGATTCGGTGAACAAATTCCGATCTGGATTCTCGGCTCCAGTATGTTCAGTGCAGAGCTTTCTGCAAGAAGAGGCCTGCCTTATGCTTTCGCCTCCCATTTTGCACCGGATTACTTTACACGTGCCATTAAGCTGTACCGTGATCAGTTCAAGCCAAGTGAATACTGCGAAAAACCGTATGTTCTCGCATGTATCAATGCTGTTGTCGCCGATACAGATGAAGAGGCACGTTATTTAGCAACGACCTTTGACCAGTTCTTCCTTTCCATTATCCGCCGGGATCACCAATTGCTGAAGCCTCCTGTTAAAGATATGGATGAAATATGGTCTCCATACGAACGTGAGGCAGTAATGCACCAGCGGCAATATACATTTATCGGAAGTAAAGAAACTGTCGCTAGAGAGCTGGGAGCGTTTGTTGAAGAAAATGGTGTCGATGAAGTAATGATCAGTTCCTCTATTTATGACGATGAAGCCCGCAAGTATTCTTTCACGTGTCTTCGTGA
>DEQA01000039.1 GCA_002359075.1 Planococcaceae bacterium UBA3378 | reverse complement strand
TGTATAAGATTGTAGTAATATGGAAATTATATCAAACATATGTTCTTGCGTAAAGAGAATACGCCATTTCGGCGTACACGCATTCATCACCCATCAAATCAGAGATTTGGAAGGTGTCTTCTGCGTGGTTTTAGATATACTAAAAGATATTTTGTAAATATCACGCTTATTCCCCCCAACACTATATAAACCATATATTACCACATTGAACCTACCCAAAGCGTCGTTTGATAAGCTTTTATCGTTCAGTCACCAAAATTTCATTTGGAAACGTTATTAGATAAAGAAATGTATATTTCATTCGTCAAATTTCATTGGAATATCAACTAATGAATAATCACTAGTCCATTTTTGTGTTGTGATCATCAAATCCTCACCTTGTTTTTCAAAGAAGAGTCCACTTCCATCTTTTCGTTTGAATACCCACCCGTTTTGGCTCAACATATCTATGATTGTTTCATCAACAATAGATTGATCTCTCTCATTCACTATGTACCATTCTCTCCCGTTTTCACTCGTTAACTTAATGATTTTTTTGTCAGAATGATTTAGTTTTTCAATCACTTCTTTTTTGCTTATCGTTTCTATTGGTAATGAGGGATAATAAAGTTTGTTGTAAAATACAAAAACTCCAGCCAATACTACGATTAGTCCGAATGTTATTAATATTCCCTTCATAAGTCACCACCTTTTAAACAGTTATATAAGCTATATTCGAATTAACATTCTAATGTCCTTTTAAAATTCGTTCCCAACTCGTCCTTAGGTAACATTTCATTGATATGTTACCGTCATTCAGAACAAGTGAATCGAACAGCCCTCTTTAAAATGTTTTCTCCCAGCGTCTCAGAGCGTTATTTTCTAATAAAAACAGCGACCAACACCGATTCAACAGTGTTTATCGCTGTTTGAAATGTTACCAAGCTTTTATTTGAGACCATTATTTAGATATATTTTGCATACGTTATAAATCCTAGTTTCACTAAAGTCTCTGCTAGTTCAATTAGATACAATGTATCGAGACTCATTTTTGAATTTCCGCTACTGAAACCCCATCTGTTGTTACATGAAAGGTTATTGTAATAGGACCTTCAGGTGGATTAAAAGGACCTGTATACGTATCATATTTTACTTTCACAGTAAAATCATATTGGGAATAACCGCCAGTTAGTCGTTTTACTTCTAATATTTCTGCATTCCAAAGTGCATAACTACGATTTGGGTATTCCTTATTAATTACTTTTCTTGCTTCAGGGTCTAATAAAACTAATAATACATCATATAAATCAGAGTGTTTTATTTCAGCACTGACATTCTTAGCTTCAGCTGTATCTTTGTTCGATAACATTACTCCCGTAGTAAATAACGTCAATAACAAAACGAATAAAACCAAAATAAAGGTAAATTGTTTGTTTTTCATATTATTAATTACCACCTTATTTAATCACTTAAGGTAGTTTGCCTAGTTTATAAAAAGTTATCTATTTGTTTAACTAAACGGCTACGTTAGTTGAATAAAAAAATTCCCCAAGCGAGGTCTGGGAAGCTATTATTGTTCAGGCATCAAACTTAGATTTGGAAACGTTTTGTAATGGTTATTCATTAGCTTTTCTGAAATCATAAACTCTATCAATCGGCAATTGTTTATCTTGGAAAAATATTGTTGACTTATTTAACCAACCAACATTCCCCAAAGCAGCACTAGCTAAAAAAATATTTTTCTTCTCTTTGGTTTCTAGGTTTTCTAAAACACCTATTTACGAAACGTCCGTTCTAAAGAATATTCCACCATTATAATAAATGTTAAGTATATAATTTCCCTGTGGTGAATTATATGAGCTAACTAAATTTTCACTTTTTTACATCCATATTTTCTAACTTGTTAATATGAAAATGAATGTAAAGTATTATTATAATAAACAGAGAGAGAATGCTTAAGATATATTTTTTCATTAGTCCTCCCTATAATTTCATTTAAAATCACAACGATAATATCTAACAAAAGTTTCCAAACCATCCTTTGATAACATTAAGTATTTCACTTTATAAATCCCCTAAAGCTGATATGAGTGTTATATATTCCTTTTAAAGTAAATGACCTGATACCCTTTCAATCGATCTTTTTATCTGTACCACCCAATCGCTGGGCAGGTGTTTTCATCGGTCCGTTAGATGCAAAAGAAAAACCCGATTAGCACCAGTTCCAGCCCTAAAACGGGTGGTAAAAGTTATGTTACATCCAGGTTTATTTCATCATACATGTTGATATACCAACAAAAAAAGAGACACAAATTCACGTATGAATTGCGTCTCTACTTACTCTGTTATTTACTGTTTTCTCCCCAATATCCGAACCCGCCACCTCTGTGACAGCTCCCTTTTTTAATGAGATCCTTCTTCAATTAACGTTTTCAAATCAATGGCGATCGTGTCATAGGACACACCATCTTTGTCCGTTGAGTAGCCTGTGTAGTTTTTTACTACAATGCCGTTTTCATCAACAAGGGAAAACGTATTGGCATGCAGCACCTGGTCTTGCTCTGGATCACTTGACTTTTTCACCGCGGATTTAAACGAGTTCCAGGCCAACTGCTCAATGAATGTCTGGTCATAGCCTGTCACAAGATGCCATTTTGACTCATCGGGTACATCATAAAAGCTTAAATATTTTGCCAGTACTTCGGGCGTATCTGTTGCCGGGTCGACCGAGAAAGCGACGATATTGTAGTCCTCAACGCCCCGCTCCTTCAGTGATGCCTGAATTTCTGTCATGTTATAGGTCATCGGGGAACAGATCGTTGTACAATTCGTAAAAATAAACATTGAGAGCCACGGCTTGCCTTTTAGATCCTCAAGCGTTACTTCCTCCCCGCGATGATTTGTTACTGTGAAATCCTGTACTTCGTAATGGGTCGTTGCCTTAAATTTATAATTGCTGCATCCGCTTACAACAGCAGCAACGAGCAGCAGTACAGCTGCTAGCATATATTTCTTTTTCATCTATCTCTCTCCACTTCTACCATCATTATTCTCATCTTATCGAATAGTGGAAGAGAATACAATATGTCAGTCGTGAAGGCTTTCGGACAAATGTGTGAAACTTGACTTCACAATCAGGACCGATTATCCAGCAGGGCGGTATGAATCGCGTCCAGTTTATTTTCTATCCGGTATAGCAAATAAAAGGATACAACGATAGGAAAACCGATCTCCTGAATGAATGTGATCCACTGTTCCATTTTTCTCACCTGCCTTTAAAAAGCCGGCAGGGCATCCCACCGGCTTTTGTATTAGTTCATATCAAATTCCGTTACCTCGCGTTCTACAATGCGGGCGGATTTCTTTGCTGTTATCGCTGCCCCTTCCCGCGAAAAGACATTTGCTGTGATGATTGCCTGCATGGCGCTGTTGACTTCATCCGCTGTTACACCAGCTTTCGGGCTTGGTACCGATAGCGTCAATGACTTGCCGTCAGCCAGTTCAAATGCCAGCTCCAACACTTGACTCATAAGCTCACCTCCTCTCTCCTTAAGCGATCATTAGACAACGATCTGCTTTTCTGTTTTCTCCACGTCCGCTGATGTGTAGCTCGATAGGCTGCTAATTGCCTGTGCCACTTGCTTCAGCTGATCTGCTGTTGCCTGCTCTGCTACATGGCGGTACGTCGCTTTTTTAAAGATCGACTTGCCTTCTGCATCCACGCCTGCAAAGAAATTCACCGTCAGGGCAGCCTGCTGAAATTGTAATACTGCCATCCTTCATCCCCCCTTTCACTAACTACTATCGAAATTCGTCACACAAAAAGGGACATTCCTAATGAAAAAAGTGTTCAAAACTCTTATAATATTTGTAGAGATAGTAAAGAGGTGAATAAATTGGCTTTATCTGGATGGTTTTTATGGTTTATTTTATTTTGGGTTGTCGTCCTGATCACCTTTATGGGGATCGGTGGCTTTTTCATGTTCCGGAAGTTTCTGAAGGCGTTGCCGAAAGCGGACGGAAAATCCGATTTGGACTGGCAGGATTTTTATTTGGACAAGACAATCCACCTGTGGAGTGATGACTCGAAGGCACTACTTGCGGAATTGACAGCCCCTGTACCGGAGCTATTCCGGCAGGTCGCAAAGGAAAAAATCGCTGGAAAAATCGGCGAGCTGGCCCTGGAGGAGAAAGCACCCTCGATTACACAGGATTTGATTATCCGCGGTTATATACAGGCAACACCAAAACGCGATCATAAATTTTTACGAAAAAAATTAGATCAGATGCAAATTGATGTTTCCCCTTATGAGCATTTATTTTAGCAGGGGTGGAAACGGTGGAAAACAGCTTACATACAATCAAGCAGGACTGGCCATGTCAGTCCATCACGAAAAGGCATATTCCGCATAGATGTTAGCGGTGTATGTGCCTTTTTTATCGTTATGCTGTTTACTTCACCTGCAATTTCTTTATCAGCTGCAGCTCATCTCGCAGCGGGATCCCGTGGTCGCCGATCAGCGGGATCGACGGCTTGATCTTCCGTGCTTCTGCAACCGCGCCTGGGAAAATCCGGTTCAGCCGGTACCCTCTTTTTTGGTAAAACTTTAACGCATTCAAATTATCATTCGTTGTCAGTAGCGTCATCTGCTTTATATGTTCAGCGTGTGCCAGCTGCTCTGTGCATTCAAGAAGCATACTCCCGATCCCCCGCCCCTCCACCAGGCTATCAAGGGAAATGATTTCAACTTCCGTTTCTTTACGATCAAATGTAATTAACCCGATGATATCCCCTTTTCCATCCAGTGCTGCAAACCCGTCCAGTACCGAGCAGTCATATACACCGCTTGACACAACCATTTTTGGACTTCCCCACTGCTTTACAAAAAATTCGGCAACGGTATGTGCCAGCCTTTCTTCGATTCTGACGATTTTCATTTTTCCCTTCCCTTCCTGTAACGAAGTACTATTGAGCTCGATTCTACCATAGTAGTATACTGGAAAAATAAGGGGGACATGAAATGTTACATATTTTTAAGGATATCGTGGAAACGATGCACAGAGATTACGCGGGGTATATCGACAAGCAGGGTTGTGACAGACCTGAGCTATTTACCGGGCGTCTTCAGCACCTTCAAGAAAAAGGTGAACTGACGAACGAAGCATTTATAGCCATTGTAAAAGAATATTTACTGGATTTTAACGACAGGCATATTTCCTTTTCTCATCCGGATACGAAGCAAAACAGCCTTTCCTATTGCGGATTTCAGGTAAGAAGATATGAGGACAAGCTGTATGTAACAAAGGCGGATGCGGAGCAGCGGCTGAAGGT
>DEQA01000298.1:455-12063 GCA_002359075.1 Planococcaceae bacterium UBA3378 | reverse complement strand
GAATGATTTTCGATCCAAGCTATTTTCGAGAAAATTCTTTGTAAAAAGTAGCGGTCATGGCTGATTGCAATGACGGTTCCTTTGAAGTTCTCCAATGTTTCCTCCAGCACTTCTCTTGATTCAATGTCTAAATGGTTTGTTGGTTCATCCAAAATTAAGACATTACAATTTTGATGCATTAACTGAGCCAGCCGCAGCCGCATTTTTTCCCCGCCGCTTAAGTCACCGACACGTTTAAACACATCGTGGCCATAAAACAGAAACTGTGCAAGAACATGACGTGCTTCCCCTTCAGCTAGGGATAAATCTTCTCTAAATACATCAATTAACCGAGCAGAAGGTTTACTTGTATCAAATTGCTGCGCTAAATAGCCGACCTTGACATTGCTCCCCTGCCTAACCTTGCCGGACAGCGGTATGATTTGCTGAAGCAATATTTTCAGCAGCGTAGACTTCCCCGTCCCATTGTTTCCGACAATCGCGAGCCGGTCCTGCCAATAAACCGGTAAATTAACATCCATGAATAAAATCTCGTCTGCAAAGCCGTGCATCACATCCTGTAACTCAAACACTTCTTTACCAGCGCGTTGATTCACCTGGAGCTGTAAATTCATTACTTTTTCGTTTTTAGGCTTTTTGACAAGCTCCATTCGCTCCAGCATTTTTTCCATTGCTTTTGCTTTTCGATATAAATCCGGATTCGGCGGAGATGCCTCATTGGCCCATTGCCGCAGTCTGCGGATAGCTTCCTTGATCTTTTGGATTTTCTTTTGCTGCTCCTGATAGGCGGCGAATTGCTGTTCAATCTTCAATTCCTTATTCTGCAAATAGGCATCGTAGTTACCGATGCTCCCCCAGATTTCTCCGTCTTCTATTTCAACTATTTTTTGCGCTGTATTATTTAAAAATTGGCGGTCATGGGAAATCATGATGACCGTCCCTTTAAAATAGTGAATATAATGTTCCAGCCATTCAATGGCTGTCAAATCGAGATGATTGGTCGGTTCATCCAATAATAAAATGCTTGGCTGCTGCAAAATAATATGGGCGAGCATTACCTTTGTTTTCTCTCCACCGCTCAGGTCATCAAAGTGACTTTTCAGTAACGGATGAATTCCTAATCCGTTTGTTACGGAGGAAATTTTCGCCTCGATTTCGTAGCCGCCATGTACGATAAATTGTTCCTGAAGCTCTCCGTATTGATGAAGCAGTTTATCTGTTGTCTCTTGGATCATTTGCTGTTCAAGCTCTTGCAGGCGCTTTAGCATTTGAAGGAGCTCTGTAAAGGCCCCGGTAAGCACCTCATAAACCGTTTTATCCGGAAAATCGGGAATTTGATGTAAATAGCCGACTTGATCTCCCTTCGCTTTTACCACTCTTCCCTCGTCAGGCTGCTCAACACCGGCAAGAAGCTGAAAAAGCGTTGTCTTCCCGCAGCCATTACGCCCTACTACTGCTACCCGCTCCCCTGGCAGTACTTCCATATTCATTTTTGTAAAAATTTGATTACCGCCGATTGATTTTGATACATTTTCTGCTTTTAATTGCATTTCCTACGCCTCCCAGCGCAGCTGAAAAAAGCATACAAAAAAGACTACCCATTAACTGAGCAGTCTTTCACAAATTGTGAAAAGAATGAAGTTAATCAGCTACGCGTTCTTTTGAATTTGTCTAAAAAAGGGCACACCTATCCCGTTAGCAGCAAAATCAAAAGTAATGACACGTGCAAAATACATAGCTGTATCCACTTTTACACCTGTCGTCGTAGCCATATTCATCATTCTTCCCACCTCCGTTCATTTAAGTTATGTTAATCTTACCATATTTCAATTAATTCACAATACAAAACGGTAAAAATACATATAAGCTTTTATTGGTTGATCGAAGCAAAAAAATTAGTATCTGTCCGCCGCTTTATACAACTTCCAGCGTAACCTCAATATTCCCTCTTGTCGCCTTTGAATACGGACAAACCTGATGTGCTTTTTCAACAAGTTCCTTTAATTGTTCTTTTTCAATATCCGTTCCCTTCACCTGTAAGACAACTGCCAGCTTAAAGCCTTGGTCTTCTTCATCCTTCAGCAGGCTGACATTGGCTGTTACTTCTGAGGTAAATTTCACGCGTGCCTTACTCGCCGTCAATTGCAGGGCGCTGTCAAAGCAGGCGGCATATCCGGCAGCAAATAGCTGCTCCGGGTTTGTCGCCTTTTCCAGCTGTTTCGCTCTTGGTGTACCAGGCATGGCTGTTTCAAATTGAATGACACCATCATCCGATTGCACCTTACCTTCTCGTCCGCCTAAAGCGGTCACACTTGCCGTAAATAATTTTTCTGACATACTAACAGCTCCTTTTGTTTTTTTGCACTCACCTACTCCATACCCTTTTTATTTCCTTTTATCACTGTAGCTGCTAATTTTTTGTTTTGAAGTAGCGACCACAGCCGCTGCCTAAGAAACTTTATATTCTTTTTATCACAAAGGAAAATTATTACTTATATTATTTACTATAATATGTAATTTCTAGGAACAGGTAGCTTTCAATAGCTGTGATTAACAGTACTGCTGCTAATTCAAATACTATGTCATTTATAGACGAAGGTCTGCCGGGAATCACATCCTGACAAGCTTTCTTCCTGCTAGCCTTCCATCTGATAGATCACTATTGGAATTTTATCCGGTAGAAATTAACTCCTTCCCTCCTTTTACTATGTACAGTTGTCTCGCACGCAACTCCATACCTCTACATAAGATAAGAAAGTGATATCACCTGAAAGAAAAAGATGCGGCAGCCATTACACTTTTTCAACAAACAACTCGACAAGGAATAAACGAACCATTTTTAAACGAATGTGGACCGCAGCAACAGTTCAAATGGAGGGAGTGAGTAAAAATAAGTGATATAGCCGCTTTACTGCTTTTAGGATTTGCAGTGAGTCTTGATAGTTTTACAGTCGGGTTAACCTACGGGATGCGGAAAGTCACAATCCCGCTCAAATCATTGATCATTATTTCGTCCTGTACATTCCTCGTATTGCTGCTTGCGATGGGGCTTGGTTCGTTTTTCGAGCTGTTTATATCGTACGAAGCCGGCGAAAGAATTGGCGGCATTATACTGATCGGAATCGGTATTTGGGTGTTGTACCAGTTCATCACTTCCCAGCGAAACGCGCATGAGTCTGCGTCTGATTGTAAAATTATCGAATTTGAAATCAAACCATTTGCCATTATGATCAAAATCTTAAAAAAACCGATGGAGGCGGATTTCGATAAATCGGGGAAAATCAACGGAATAGAGGCTTTATTTTTGGGGCTGGCTCTGTCACTAGACTCGTTTGGAGCAGGAATTGGCGCAGCATTAATTGATTTGCCGCCTATTTTATTCTCTATCGTCGTCACGATTTCAAGTGCCATTTTTGTCATAGCCGGTATTCATATAGGGAAAATTTTCAGAAGTGTGGCGTGGATGAAAAAACTTACCTTGCTTCCGGGGATCGCCTTAATCGTGATCGGTCTTTTTAAAATGTAGCATTATAGAATACTTGTTTTTCCGATAAGAGTGTTAATTTTACATTAACGCTCTTTTTAACTTAGAGAAAAAAAGAAGTCCGGTAATATAGTATATTTTAAAGACCTCGACCATACATTTGGTTATATTGAATGATCCAATCGGATAGTTCGTATTCTAGTAACAAGATGAATCTTCCGGTTAAACTATAAATCATTCATATAGACCGATGGAGGGGTTTTCTAATGGATGCGACACAATACTACCGAGCCTCTGCCCAAGAGGTAATGAAGAAATTGGACGTGACACCTCAAGGATTATCAGAATTTGAAGTTCAATTACGTCACAAAGAGCATGGATACAACGAATTAAAAGAAGGCAAGCAAAAGAATGCGGTACAGGTTTTTCTAGAGCAGTTCCAGGATTTTTTAGTCATTATTTTAATAATGGCCGCTGTTATTTCTATCTTTCTCGGAGATGTGGAAAGTTCCATCGTCATCATCGTCGTTATTGTTTTAAACTCGATTTTAGGAACGGTGCAGCATATCAAAGCTGAAAAGTCATTAAACAGCCTAAAAGCAATGGCCGCCCCTATCGCAAAAGTACTGCGGAACGGAGAAATACTTGAAATCCCTTCAAGAGAAGTAATTGTAGGCGACCTTCTTATGTTAGAAGCCGGGGATTATATTAGTGCAGACGGCCGTATATTGGAAAGCTACGGGCTGCAGATCAATGAAAGCTCACTGACTGGTGAATCGCTGGCGATCGATAAAATGGCCCATATTATCAACGACACAGATGTAGCCCTTGGCGATAAGAAAAACATGGTCTTTTCCGGAAGCTTTGTCACAAAAGGTCGTGGACAAGCAATCGTTACGTCGATCGGGATGAATACGGAAATCGGTAAAATCGCCAGTCTGCTGGACAGCGCCAAGGAAAAGAGAACGCCCCTTCAACAAAGTCTGGATAACTTTGGGAAGCGGCTTGCCTTTGGTATTATTCTCATCTGTCTTATTATTTTCGGACTGGATCTTTTACGCGGCCGTGAGCTGGTCGATTCCTTTATGTTCGCAGTATCACTTGCCGTTGCAGCCATTCCGGAGGCTTTAAGCTCGATCGTAACAATCGTGCTGGCATTCGGCACGCAAAACATGGCAAAGCAAAATGCGATTATGCGTAAATTGCCTGCTGTCGAAAGCCTCGGCAGTGTCTCAATCATCTGCTCCGACAAAACAGGCACACTGACGCAAAATAAAATGGCTGTGCAAAAATTGTATATGAGCGAGGGCATTTTCCCGCATGATCAGCTGCAGCCGAAAAATCCGCTGCATAAAAAATTTCTCGATATGGCGCTATTATGTAATGATTCGATTCTTTCCGATGGCAAACAAATCGGAGACCCGACCGAATTAGCACTTGTCAATTTCGGCCATCAATATGAACTGAATGAGCAAATCATCCGCGGCCTTCATCAGCGTGTCGGTGAAGTACCGTTTGATTCTGCCCGTAAATTAATGAGTACGGTTAACCGCATGGGCACCCGCAACATCATGATTACAAAAGGAGCCGTCGATGTGTTGCTGCCGCGCATCCGGAAAATTGAAACATCTAAAGGCGCGATGGGCATTACAGAGCAGCAGCTTGCGAGCATCAGGCGGGCGACCGATACATTTTCAAGCGAGGGACTGCGCGTACTGGCCATCGCTTATAAGGACGTCTTCTCTCCCCGCATCAGTAAAGAAGATGAAAATAACTACACATTTGTTGGATTAATCGCAATGATGGACCCGCCTCGTGAGGAATCTGCCCAGGCCATCGCGGACTGTATTGACGCAGGCATTAAGCCGGTCATGATTACAGGGGATCATAAAATTACCGCCACAGCGATCGCAAAGCAAATCGGTATTTTAAAAGATTCGTCTGAAGCGATGGAAGGCGTGGAAATTGAACGATTAACAGATGAAGAGCTGCGAAACAAAGTAGAAAAGATTTCCGTCTATGCACGTGTCTCACCGGAGCACAAAATCCGGATTGTGAAGGCCTGGCAGGAAAAAGGACATGTTGTTGCCATGACAGGAGACGGTGTAAATGATGCCCCTGCCCTAAAACAGGCGAACATTGGTGTTGCGATGGGGATTACCGGTACAGAAGTCGCAAAGGATGCCTCCTCGATGATTTTAACCGACGACAATTTCTTAACGATTGTTAAAGCGATCTCAAACGGGCGCAGTATTTATGCCAACATCCGCAATGCGATTAAGTTTTTATTATCCGGGAATGCAGGTGCTATTTTAGTCGTGCTGTATGCGACACTCTTGGCATTGCCTGTTCCGTTTGCGCCTGTTCACTTATTATTTATTAACTTACTGACAGACAGCTTACCGGCGATTGCAATTGGACTTGAGCCGCACAACAAAAAGCTGATGAAGGAAAAACCGCGTAATATCGAGGAACCGTTACTAAACAAAAAATTCGTCACCCAAGTAGGATTAGAGGGGCTCCTTATTGCAGCAGTAACGATCATCGCCTTCCAAATCGGCTTATCATCCGGTGATCCTATAACAGGCAGCACGATGGCCTTTGCTACATTATGTTTAGCGCGGCTGTTCCACGGTTTCAACTGCCGGGCGGATCAATCCATCTTTAAACTTGGCCTTTTCACAAACATCTCTGCATGGATTGCCTTTTTGCTGGGCTTGACGTTGTTAAATACCGTACTGATTGCCGGCTGGTTTGAGGTTGCTACATTAAGCCATGTTCAATTGCTTGCTGTGTATGGATTAGCATTCATTCCACTTGTTATTATTCAGCTGGAGAGAGTGTTCTTTGGGAAAGATGAAGAATGAGGACTTGCCGATTTTGTAATACAAATTCAAAAGAAAATGACGGGCGCCGGCTTTATTAAGTCAGCGCCTTTTTTATTTATACTCATCCAAAATCAGCAGTAACAAATGGTACATCAACCTTGCATCTCTTACGGGTTGAAATCTTATTGTAGCTCTTTTCTTAAATATTCCGCTGCCGCTAGTGCTTTTAAATCCCGTAAAATATCACCTGGTCTGTTTCCTTTTCCAATAATATATCCTTCAAAAGCCGTTCCAATAAAATCAAAGATATATTGAAACTGCTGAATCATCGGGAGAGCTTTAATATATGGTTCATCCCCGCCCACTGCAATGACATATGCCTTTTTGGAAGCCATGACAGCCTTGAAGTCAGGGTAATTTGGATCTCTTAAAGTTTGTGACCACCGATCAATAAAATTCTTCATAGTCCCTGTCATGCTGTACCAATAAATCGGGGTAGAAAAAATAAGAATATCGTGTGGAAGAATGCGATCAATGACGGAATTATAATCATCATTGACTTTTGAAAAACCCTCTGCTGTATGGCGTTTATCTATTACAGGTTCAATTGTATAATCCTTCAGATATATTTCTTCCGCAACTAACCCTTCAGTCGCTAGCTTTGTTAACATTTCCACATTTCCGTTTGAACGGCTTCCCCCGTAAATAACTGCTATTGTCATATTGATAAGCTCCTTTTCCTTAAGCATTGTGCTATTGCTCTTTGAATAGTTATATTTTATGATATATGGATAAATCGATAAAGACGATTATTCCGATTGAATAAATCGAAAAAAGCGATTTAGAAGAGGCTGATAAAATGGAAATTAAACAATTGATTACATTCAAACAGGCTGCAGAAAATCTGAATTTTACTCAAACCGCAAAATTATTGAATTTTGCACAATCAAGTGTTACGGCTCAAATCAAAAGCCTTGAAGATGAGATTGGCAAACCGTTATTTGAGCGTTTAGGGAAACGACTGGTTTTAACTGAAGCAGGACAGCAATTTAAAATATATGCTGAAAAAATGATACATTTAAGCCAGGAAGCAATCACGGCTGTAAACGGAGAGGAAGAATTAACGGGGACTCTAACAATAGGAGCTCAGGAAAGTCAGTGTACCTATCGATTACCGTTAATCTTGAAAGAGTTCAAGGCTGCTTTTCCAAAAGTAAAGCTCATATTTAAACCGGCTCATTCTGATGAAATGGCAAGAAAACATCTGATGGAGGGATTATTGGACGTTGCCTTTATTATGGATAAAAAGAAGCCTGAAGGATCGTTAATAGTTGAACAGCTAATGAAAGAAGAGTTAAAACTCATTGCCGCACCAAACCACTTTACATCGGCGTTTACAATCGAAGACCTAAAGCATGAAACGCTTTTACTTACAGAGGCTGGATGTTCCTACCGAAATATGTTCGAGGAATCGCTGCATTCTCTAGGAATATACCCACTGGATAAAATAGAATTTTCCAGTGTAGAGGCCATCAAGCAATGTGTCATTGCAGGCTTGGGTGTAGCCCTTCTCCCCGAAATGGTGGTAAAAAAAGAGATGGAAGAGGGACGGTTAAAGGAATTACCGTGGAAACCTTTCTCCTCTTCGCTGTATACCCAAATTGCTTGGCATAAGGATAAATTAGTAACAAAACCTTTAGAAGAATTTATCAACTTGACACGTAAGGTATTCGCGTCTGATTGTTTAAAGTAATGTACCTATAAATCATTGTTACATCTTCTATAAATAGTGGCGAAAATATTTTCAATTTCTCGCTTGTGGTGTTGGAATAAGAAAAAGACATGATTGAAAAATCATATCTAATTTCTCTTGTAGAATGATGAAAGGGACATATAGTAAAAATAACTCATCAAAAGACTTGGATTTGGCTGTTAAAATGATTCCCCCCTGTTCCTTCTATTATGATTGGAAATAGAGCATTAATTTGATCCTCCCCGACTTATGGTAACGAACTATTATGTAACAAATAATACCTTAGAGAATAATAAATCCTCTAAGGTATCTAAGTTATAGCTGTGACAGGCTTGTAATATCACAGTGTTTAATGGAAAATTTATTTAAAAAATCTAAAGCCTTTTTGGTTAACACTAAATCTCCTTTTGAGGATAGGCAAAAATCGTGTCCAGACCAATGATTGAAATTCTCCCCTTCTATTTCAACTGTACCAAGAGGAATAAATCTAGTAAAAGAAGGAAGTTCTTTATTAGGATACAACTCCATAAATACATCGGACATAGTAATTAGACACTTTTCTAATTTATAGTCTTTAAATTCACTCTTTTTTAATTCATCTTCTAGATTGCTTGATATTATAAAGGCGGGTGTGGACTCTAAAATGTCATCTCCTAACCATCCCTCAAACTTATAATGCAAGAATTTAATTTTCCCTGATATACCCTCTTTTGCAACATCTTCTTCCGTTCCATAAATCGTTTGTTCACCATGACCTCCTGACACTTCCGGCTCTAAAAAATATAATATCATTAGTTATCGTCCTTTCTATATTTACTCCTTTTTTATGGGTGGATTAAAGTTTTCTCCATATTTTTTATCCAAATCAATCATATAGTTTATTATTTCTTCTTTCGTAGGATTGGGATAATTCTTGTAAAATCTATTCCAATCTTTTCTTATTTTTGATAAATGAATATCACTGTTAATTTCCTTAGGTATTCCTCTAAGATTTTCTAGAGCATGAATTTCTTCAATTGTAAACACGTCGGGATATTTTTTTAAGATTTGTTGCTCAATAGCATGATGAACTACAACACTTCCTTCAAGTTCAGGATATTCATCAAAAAATGTCTTTCTATAATTCTTAATATCTTTATTAGTACCCTTACCAACAATCTTCTCATCCAGCTTTTTCGCCATCTGAACTGTGGATTCCTTCAAATCCTGTGCGACTTCACTTACTGTCTTAGGAACTTTTATGCTGCCTAGTGGTGTGGCGGCTTCATACGTAAGAGGTGTTTTTACATCCCCTAATTTCTTCGTATAATCCTTAAAGTACGTATAACCCTTCTGCAGTGGAGATTTAATGTAATCATTGAAGACTTTATTAGCGATACCTTTCACTTTTTCTGGATGAAGCACATTCTTCACTTGTCCCAGCATTTCTTTACCCGTGTTGATGACGCCTTTGCCAACTTTAGCTGCTCCTTTGACAAGCGGTCCTCCAAAAATAGCCGCCACTGCAAGCCCCTGCTCCAGTGCGCTGAGCTTGTCACCGGTAATCGGATTGACACCGAAGACTCCTTCAAATACGGCCTTAGCATTCGAGACGCCCGGTACAAAGTCAGCGATTGTCGACATCCAACTTCTCTGCTGATTTTTTCTTTGTATTTAAGTACTTTTTCACAATTTGACCATCAGTGCACTATTAAATAATGATGACCTTCTCTATTGATTATTCCATTATTCACAAGCGGTTTATTCGACACGCTGTACCATCTAAACTATAAAAATGACCTTGATATAATTTCAAGGTCATCAATAGAAGGATATCTTATAATTTTTCTATATAAACATCTGAATTAGTTTTTAGTCCCTTCTCTAATGCCTTTATTAATATATCTATTAAGTCCTCACCCTCACTTGTTATAAAGTAATTAGATAAGTTTGTGATATCCTTACTAATATTATCACCCCAAGGTGGCCTTTTAGATAAGTCCTCAATATCCCATATTACTTGCGACGGATTATAATACTGTAACTTCTTTTTAATTTCTTCTAATTCAGTTATAGCACTATCAATATTCTTATTTTCAAGTTTCCCATTATAAAGTTCATTTAATAAGAAAGGATACTCACTCCCCCATCCATTTTTCTCTAAATGATAGCTTATAGTAGAGAAAAAAGAGTGTAAGAAATCGCCATGCCCAATTTGATACCAATAATATTTTACCTTAAACCCCACAGCCATTCTTCTCACCTCAATCAATTTGTTTTAAATCTTATATCTACTTTACCATTTGTTTTATTCATAATCTTTTCATATAATTCATCTAATATTTCATCTGATACATTTTGTCCTCTAATATCAATTAGAACCGACTGTTTTGTACCATTAGGCAAATCACCTAATCTTTTTTCTACTTGTTTTGACACGTTATTAATCAATCTACTCCGTCCACTGGAAGTAGTAATTTTATAATTTTTCACCTCAATGCTATGCCCAGTCTGATATAAATCTGGTCTAGAACTACCTTTTTCTCCATAAGGTACTTCTTTACCATCTTTAAATGACTTTTGAGCATTATACTCAGGGAAATCCTTCTCTACATCAATTTCAGACTGTCGCCATGATGGTCTATTTTTATCTGAACCCTTATCAATGGCCTTCCCTGTGCTCTTCACATCATTTACAGCATCTGCTACCTTCGCTACATTCTTCGCAGCACCTGCAGCATCTACAACCTTATTTACTACTTTCGCAGGTTTAAAGAAAGTGAACCCGATAGCCATTGCTTTTTCAACTGCAGTCGCCTCTGGATCTAGTATAGTTTTAATATCCTCGGTAAAGAAATCGAATACATACTTGGCAGATGGCCCTATAGATTTGGCATATAGTGCAAGCCCGTCCGGTGTGCCAGGGCCATTTCCTCCAAGCACCTTTCGCATCCCTTCATAGGTCAGCTCTTCCTTCACCGAATAGGTACCAGGTGAGGAGGGACTGCCTACATCCATACCTTCCGTCTGCTTGGCCAGTGCGGCATAGATTTCCTCCAAATCTGGATCGCTTCTTTTGCTTACCTGCTGCACCGTTTCACTTGTTTGATTGCCTCGAGATAAGTTTCCTAAGCCGAGCATCACCGGGCCATATGTTGGATAGGACTTTTGCGCAAATCCACCAAAACCAAACCGGATCGGCGCCATATTAGATAAAGAAGCCTGCAGCATCATGGCGAGCTGATTCTGTTCATGCAGCGCATAGGCCACGCTGCCTACTGGTGCCTGCTGGGCAGCTATCTCCATACCTAGGCTGGAACGGGAAGCCATCGCAGACCAGGTGTCTGCCGGGAAATCCACATCCGTCAACCCCGCTTGGAACAGTCCTTCGATGTTTTTCACCCATTCCTTCATCGACTGGATGCTTGTTTCGATTGGAATAAGTTGGGCCGTCTGCGTACTATCAAACGTATGCAGCGCCTCTACTGTATCATCCCGCTTTGTTTTTGCATCCGCGATACTTTCATGGACAAGCGTATCATCAAGCTTCGGCAGGCCGACAAT
>DEQA01000298.1:0-359 GCA_002359075.1 Planococcaceae bacterium UBA3378 | reverse complement strand
CCTTCTTCTACCTTTGTTTCAAGGAACTCCTCTACAATATGCCCATCATCCATCGGCTCCAGTGACGAGAGCGCCTGCTGAGCCTGCTGGAGAACCGTACTGAATTCTTCCTTAAACGTCAGGAAATACTGAAGAAAAGGAAGATGGCAGGTCGTGTAGAAATCACGGATGGCCTGACCTCCTTCCCCTTTCAGCGCATCCTCCATAGCCGTCAGTTCCTCCACGGCCTTCTGGATTGCGGTTATTTCCTTTTCCAGCCGGTTCATGCGGTTGATGTTGCGGGTCAACCCAGCATGCAGCTCATCAACATCCAATACCTTCATTATATCACCCACCTCAATTCATCTTGAAGTTTTTTC
>DEQA01000107.1:12237-31902 GCA_002359075.1 Planococcaceae bacterium UBA3378 | reverse complement strand
GTTTCTTCAGTAGTCTCTTCTGCAGCATCTTGTTGCTGTTCGTTAGCTTCCAATCTGTCTTCAGCCACTTCTTGTTTCAATTCTTCTTTTGTTTCATTCTGGTCTGTCGAATTAGACACGTCATATCCTCCTTATAGAGAGTCATTACGATGGGAAAGGGCATGAGATAATCCGCGGCGCATGATATCCATAATCGTTACTACACGCCGGTAATCCATACGTGTCGGTCCGATGATGGCAATGGAACCGCGCTCCTCCCCAGCTCCATATGAAGCGGTAATAACACTACAATTTTCTATAGCTAAGTGGTTATTTTCCGAACCAATCCGGATTTGAATACCTGAATCTATTGGCTTGAATAAGCTCTGCACTTGGCTATCTTTATCCATCAGCTCCATAAACATGCGAACCTTGTTCAAATCATGGAACTCGGGCTGGTTGAGCATATTCGTCTTGCCTGCATAATAGACTTTGCCTTCCTTCTGGCCGCTTGCTACCTGCATCAAGGACTGAATCACTGCATCTGCTGTATGGATATGCTGCCGCAATACAGCGAGTGCTTCGAGCTCAAGCTTAAGGTGAAGATCCTGCAGTGAAACACCAATTAAACGTTCATTTAGAATATTGACCATTTTTTCGATGTCTGAAGGATTGAAGCCCTCCGGTAATGTAAATACCCGATTTTCCACATGCCCATTGTCTGTCACAATGATGGCTACAGCACTATCCTCTGATAGTGGGACAATCTGGAACCTTTTTACTTTATGACGCTGAACGTCAGGTCCAAGTAATACCGTTGTATATGTCGTCAGCTCCGACAAAATATTTGCCGACTCTTTAATGAGCTGCTCTGCTTCGACAATTTGCCGTTTAAAGACAGATTGAATCTGGCTCACTTCATCAGCTGACATGATTTGAGGCTGCAATAAATGGTCCACATAAAAACGATACCCTTTTTCAGAAGGGACTCGTCCTGAGGAAGTATGGGTTTTTTCTAAAAAACCTAATTCCTCCAGATCCGCCATTTCATTGCGGATTGTTGCGGGACTAAATGTAATCCAGTCTTTTTTGGAAATTTGGCGAGACCCCACAGGCTGGGCAGACGACACGAAATCATCAACGATTACTTGTAAAATTTGTAACTGCCGATTTGTTAACATGCTCATCACCTCTGTTAGCACTCATCGATTACGAGTGCTAATACTATATAATAAATTAACAAATCCCTGTTTTTCTGTCAACGAAATTGGCTACTCTTCAAGCAAAAATTGTTGAAATACTTCATTTCCGACAAATCTTCCGTTGCGCGTTAGCCGAATTCCCTTTTCATCACTTTCTAAAAACCCTTTTTGTGTAAGTTCTTCTATTACAGTACGGTACTTCGCCCAAATCGTTTCATTGAATTTTTGCTCAAAAATAGCCGCTTCTATTCCGTCAGTTTTCCGCAGTCCCAAAAACATCTGTTCTTCCAACCGTTCTAACGGAGAAACTATATGCTCGTGAATGATCGGCAACTGTCCTGATTCCACTGCTTCCATATATTTTTTAATTGGGCCGTGATTAGAATACCTTACACCATCAACATAACCGTGTGCACCCGCTCCGAAACCTGCATATTCATCATTGTCCCAGTAAATTTTATTGTGGATGGAAGCAAAACCCGGTTTAGCAAAGTTGCTGATTTCGTATTGGGCAAGACCATGTGCCTCCATTTCCTTCATCAATACGTCATACATATCAGCTTCAAGGTCTTCGGTCGGTAATGCAAGACGGCCTTTTGCATATTGAATATAAAAAATTGTCTTTGGTTCCACGATTAACGAATAAGCCGAGTAATGGGGCAATTTAAGTTCCAGCGCCAGTCTCAGCGTCTCCCTCCATTGCTCCATCGTCTGGTGCGGAAGTCCGTACATAAGATCGATACTCATGTTTGTGAAGCCTGCTTTTTTTGCTAGCGCAATCGTGTCATATACATGATCATTCGAATGTGTTCTTCCTATTTTTTTCAGCAAATCCTGATCGAATGACTGGACACCCATGCTCAATCTATTTACCCCGCCTTCTCGAAGAGCAGTCAGCTTTTCCGCAGAAAGCTCATCCGGATTAGCCTCCGAGCTGAATTCCACTACATGTTCCATTGGGAGATAGGTACGAATAATTTCTAATAAACGCGTAATTTGCTTTGCTGTTAAAGCGGTTGGCGTCCCGCCGCCGAGAAAAACGGTCTCGATATCTGCGAAGGCTTCCGGCTTTTTGTTTACAGCCATCTTCATTTCCATTCCTACTGCCTCTATATATTCATCAACTGGCTGATTTTTAAAGAACACTTTATTAAAATCGCAATAATTACATATTTGATGACAAAAAGGGATATGAATATACACTCCTCGCGCCATACAATCACTTCCCTCATTTTTACTTTGTACCTTTTCATTGTACCTATTCAGAAATAAAATACAATTTTCACGCAAAAAAAACGTATTCGCTTTTTGCGAATACGGAAAATGAGTAAATATTCAGGCTGTAAAAATCGGTTGTTCCTTATTCATTAACATGACGAGGTCAAGGGCGTTCAAGCTCCGCAGCTTTTCAGAAAAAAGAATAGCTTCATCCCCCGTACGGAATGGGAAAGCATCTAATTCCTTTGTCACTTCAAATTTCCCGTCGATCATTTGCAACAAATACAAACGTACTGTCGGGCAGCAAGCTCTTGTATAGTTTAAGTTTTCTCCTGCTACTAATATCCCTACATTTTCCGCAGTCGGACTGATAATTGTATCCAGCGTTGCCAGTTCATCCATTTCAAACCATTCTGGAACATTAATTTCAATTTGCTTTGACATTAACATCATCCCCCTCTAGTAAAATACCAGCTACCGTGACCAGCGCTTCTCCACCTCACCGATGTGTCTTTATTGCTTTCATACAAAAAGCAACCTAAATTTTGACTTTACCTCTTGTAAATGCAACATATGTACTAATAGTCGTTTAAAACAGAACGCTTTTAGCACTATTTCTCTTTATATCTTTATATTACTATTAACTCGATTTTCTCACAAGCATAAATTTAATAAAAGTTCTGTAAAAAATAATTATTTTTAATATCTATTTTCTGGAAATAGTATTTTTTACCTTATAGATATTTTTTTGTAATTATTGTATTGGTTATGGTGCGCTCGGATGAAGTGTATTATTTCTATCATTTTTAATCAGAAACTTTTAAAAATAGAATGATTATAAAAATAAAGCGTTACCTCATAGCATGAATGTACTAACTTTTAAGCAGATTTATAAAATTGACGACCCTGTGACAGAGCGGCCTTTAACTAACGCCCTTTCCGAAAGAAACAAAAAGAAGGCGAGAGAGGCTGATATTTCAGGCCCCCTCGCCAAGGACTTATAGTGCTGAAAAAATATTAAAAACGGTGGCGTTTGCCACCGTTTTGATTTTTTCCCGTCAGATTAACTGACTGATAAATATGATTTTAAAAGTATTACTTCGTATCGTCCATCTTCAGAACCGCCATGAATGCCTCCTGCGGCACTTCTACAGAGCCGACCTGCTTCATACGTTTCTTACCTTCTTTTTGCTTATCCAACAGTTTACGTTTACGGGAAATGTCCCCGCCGTAACATTTGGCCAATACATTTTTGCGGATTGCCTTGATTGTAGAACGGGCAATAATTTTTTGACCGATCGCCGCCTGTACTGGAACTTCGAATTGCTGGCGCGGAATAAGCTCTTTCAGCTTCTCTACAATTACTTTTCCGCGGTCATATGCAAAATCACGGTGTACGATAAAGCTCAGCGCATCAACCTGCTCGGCATTTAATAGAATATCCATTTTCACAAGCTTCGATGGTTTGTAACCAATCAGCTCATAATCGAAGGATGCATAGCCTTTTGTATTGGATTTCAAATGATCGAAGAAATCATAAACAATTTCTGAAAGCGGGATTTCATATTGGATAGATACTCGTGTCGTATCAATATAATCCATTGTCATGAAGTTACCGCGCTTCAGCTGGCAAAGCTCCATAACGGCTCCAACATAATCATTCGGAACCATAATGGTTGCTTTTACATATGGCTCCTCAATTCGGTCAATCTTCTGTGGATCCGGCATCATGGATGGGTTATCGACTTTAATTGATTCGCCGTCTGTCATATGCACCTCATAGATTACAGATGGCGCTGTTGTAATCAAGTCAATATTGAATTCACGCTCAATACGTTCTTGAATAATTTCCATATGCAACAGCCCAAGGAATCCGCAGCGGAAGCCAAATCCGAGCGCTTGTGATGTTTCCGGCTCATACTGCAATGCCGAGTCGTTCAGCTCAAGCTTTTCCAGCGCTTCACGCAGATCATTGTATTTCGCTGTATCGATCGGATATAAACCGCAATATACCATCGGGTTTAAACGGCGGTAACCAGGCAGTGGTTCAGCAGCCGGCTTGATAGCGGATGTGACCGTGTCCCCTACACGTGTATCGGCTACATTTTTAATAGACGCTGTTAAATACCCTACATCTCCTACTGTCAATTCAGCTTGCGGCACCGCTTTTGGTGTATGGATCCCCACTTCAATTACTTCGAATTCTGCACCTGTAGCCATCATTTTAATTTTGTCGCCAGGTTTCACTGTTCCATTCATAATACGGATCGAAATAATAACACCTTTATATGCGTCATAGACAGAGTCAAAAATCAATGCTTGCAGCGGAGCTTCCGGGTCGCCGTTTGGTGCTGGAACCTTCTCGACAATCTGCTCTAAAATATCTTCAATCCCAATGCCGGCTTTTGCAGATGCCAGCACAGCCTCGGAAGCATCCAGTCCAATGACATCCTCTACTTCCTGGCGTACACGCTCCGGATCAGCAGCCGGCAAGTCAATTTTATTAATAACAGGCAAAATTTCTAAATCGTTATCCAGCGCAAGGTATACGTTTGCTAATGTTTGCGCTTCAATTCCCTGTGCCGCATCCACGACAAGGATTGCCCCTTCACAGGCTGCTAACGAACGTGATACTTCATAGGTGAAGTCGACGTGTCCCGGTGTATCGATTAAGTGGAACGTATACGTCTCCCCGTCCTTGGCAGTATATTTCAATTGAACGGCATTTAATTTAATCGTAATGCCGCGTTCCCGCTCTAAATCCATCGAATCCAACAACTGTGATTTCATTTCACGATGTGTAACGGATTTTGTCTGTTCCAAAATACGGTCAGCCAGCGTAGACTTTCCGTGGTCAATATGTGCGATAATAGAGAAGTTACGAATATTCTCTTGGCGTTTTAAACGTTGTTCTCGGTTCATGTATTTGTCCACTCCTATATCAATTACGCCTCGGCGTAATTGTGCCTGGACTTTGAGAGAGGACTGATATAAGGACTCTTCCCGCGATCAGAATCGTTTCACCGTTCTCCTCAAAATCCATGACATCCACCGGAGGCAATAAACTCATTCAGCAGGCACTGCTCCCCATAAAAAAATAGCCAAACTGCATTTGGTTCCACTGCTGTCTCAATGGAAAATTTGGCTGAATGAATTTAAACTATACTGAATTATACTATGAATATCATGAAAACTACAACATTCGAACAAAAGGATTCCTCGGAAAACAGCCTTTTTTGTTCAGTCATGGACGAATTGTTCTAAAAAAGCATGCTATATAGCTGAGTTGGCGTTTGCCGCTTGTTTACCGTTACCCTATCAACATATACGGCCCGGTGGAATATGTTCATTGTTTTTGTTCAGCCCTGCACCTGCAGTCGTTATCTTAGCTGCCTGCTATCTGTATAATAAATTAGAAAAGGCATGAAACCGGACACCGCCGTTTTCATACCTTGCTTTCTACTGAATCCTATGTTTTGTATACTTATATTTGTAATATGATAATTTTCTAACCGGTTTCATACAATCATCTATCCTTTTACTAGAGAAGAAGACATTAGCTTTCCTGCAGTACTTTTGCTACTGCTTCTGATAAAACGGAAATTGTACGTGTTATTTCTTCCTCAGTATTATCGATACCGCCGATTTCCACAAGCACCATTTGAGGGGAAAGATCCTGATTATAAATACCGTCTACGCCCTCGCCCTCTTTTTTTATGACCTTTCGGGAAATACCCGGCATAAGACCATTTAATGCAGCATGGAGCTTCTCTGCGTATGCCAAATTGCTTTTATAGTTCGCATGCTCCATCCCTACTACAAAAGCAATTTTCGCATAAGAAACATTATCAGCTGTCAACGTTGTCGTTTTTTTACCTGCTGAGTCGCGGTGTACATCAAGGATGAGATCGTAAGGCTGGAGAGCAATTTCATCTGCGATAAAAGGTCTGGCTACCTTATAAGCATGAGAAATTGTTTTTCCCTGTTTTTTTAATTCCGTCATTAAATCGACTGGTAAGGTTTTTGGCTGCATGCCTTGGAAGGATAAATATTCCTCCATTACATTACTAAGAGAGAAAATATTCAGCTGTTCGTTATAGACTTCTTTCACTCCGGTACTTGCTTCTACTATAGGCTTATACGCTTCATGCGAATGAGTAAATACGAGTAATACTTTCTTTTCCGGTATCGCTAATTCGGTAGAGGCGTAAACTAGTTTCTGCTCTTTTGGCACCTGGACCGATTCATATTCATTGTTTGGAAACGGTAGTTGCCCGGTAACAATCGGCATTAAAAATAGTATTAACAGAAAAAGTAGAAATCGTTTTATATTATTCATCGCACCATCTCCTCCCCCCTATCTTATGGAAGAGAAGGTGCGTTTAGAACGATTTACATAGCTTTAATCCAGCGGAACAAACTGTTGCTGACAAGCATTGCATAATGCATCAGCCAGATGTCACATTCCTTTGGCGTGACAATCAGGCGCTCTCTATTTTGAAATGTTTCATGCAGAAGCTGGACGCGTTCTTCCTTTGTCCACGTAGACCATTCACCGAATATCGGCTTCAGTAAATTATAATCTACCTGTGTAGAGGAACTAGGCTGCCACGGTGTGACGGAGAGTTTGCTTGATGGTGCATTTTTTTCTCCAATTTTTGCAGCAATCGTACGGAAAACGGTGTCAATGGCATCTGCCAAAAGTACTGTAGCTTCTACTACTGTCGGGATCCCGATCGCAGTCACCGGAACACCGAGGGATTCCTTGGAAATTTCAGCCCGCTTGTTTCCCACCCCTGACCCAGGATGAATCCCGGTGTTGGTCAATTGAATGGTGCGGCATAAGCGTTCGCTTGATCGTGTAGCGAGCGCATCAATCGCGATCACTAAACCCGGCTTTATTTTATCTACTAATGCCTCGACAAATTCCTTCGTTTCAAAGCCGGACTGCCCTGTAACACCAGGGGCATACATAATAAATTGTTCATTCGGCTCATCTTCAAAGTGCTTTTGCATGGAATCAATCGCCACTGGTCCAACTGCATCAGGCGTAATCGTTTTATTGCCAAGGCCAATGACTAAAATTTTATCTTCTTTTGTCAGCTTAAGCGGCTCATGGATGGATTTTAAATGCTTGGCCAGAATTTTTTCAAGCTGTTGCAGACCATCACGATCATCCACCGTTAAAGAGGGAATGGATAACGTTGTATAAGTACCCGCCTTCTTCTGGATTTGGGTTTCCCCTTCTTTATTTACATTCACTCTGGTAATTTTTACACGCTGTTCATCCCATTCCTCTATGAGAACACCGGCTGTTTTTTCCAGGGTACGCTTCTTTGCTTTCGTTTGATGTTGTACAAATTGCTCGGATTCATCAATTAAATCGGTTCTGCTCCAATTTATCTCTGTCATGGTTTCACCTCAAAAATCAGTATGTTCTAACTGTCAAGTAAATATTCTTTGCATTTATGTGTTGCAATTCTCTTCTTCCTTTGGTAGAATGATTTTTGTTGTATTGACACATGAAATAAGTGAGAATACTCATCTCGTACCTAATTATTAGGAGGTGAAAGTTATGCCAAACATTAAATCTGCTATCAAACGCGTGAAAGTTGCTGAGAAAGCAAACGCTGCAAACTCTCAAGCAAAATCAGCTATGCGTACAACTGTGAAGAAAGCTGAACAAGCAATCGCTACAGGTGCTGAAAACACACAAGAATTAGTAGTTGCTGCTTCTAAAGCTCTTGATAAAGCTGTTTCTAAAGGTCTTATCCATAAAAACGCAGCTGCTCGTAAAAAATCTCGTTTAGCTAAAAAAGCGCAATAATGAACAGGAAGGTCGGATGCCCATGCATCCGGCCTTTTTACTTACCCCGCCCGGCTGCTATCTACTGTAGAAAACATGAAAATAAGCTGTTCTCCTTAATATAGACAGAACAGCTTATTCATATTCATATCTCGCATAGCCAGCATAGCGATCCATATCTTTTCCTTTTCTACTCTTCATCATATGGCTTCAGGTGAGGCTGTGATAAAGGCTGTTCGACAAAATCCGGTGACTCATCGCGCTTTACAGCAAGGTCTCCATGTACTTTTTCAGGCTCAAAGGATATATCCCCCTCCATATACATAATAATGGCGCCTTCTTCTAGTTCATTTTTGAATTCCGCCTTCTCCATTTCTGAGAGGCCTATTACGTTCAAGCCTGTATCATCATCCCCACCAAACAAATCAGCAAGCCAATTGTCGGTTTCATGCGTTCGGATATGTGCATCCCACTTCAAGCTGGCAAATTCCCTTGCATCTCTTGTAATAATATGAATCATTCGGTTTGCTACTTGCATCTCTTCAAATTCCGTTAGCTTGTCCAGCATTTCTTGCGTGGAATGTGCTACATATATAATCCCTCTCTCGTTTTGCATACATATAGCCTCCTTCTAAAATCAGCTATATTTTATATACCCGAAACCTCCAATCGGAAACTTCTTACAATGGCTTCAAGAGGAACATTTCAAGAAAGCGTTCGCGGTTTCCACTAACAGATTTCAGTTGCAGATCGACATCAGCCAGACTATATAAAGCTTGAAGCAGTCGTTGTTCCGATGGTTTATGCCGCTGCTCCAGCATCATTTTCACACGGTAAGGATGTATTTTCAGCTGCTTGGCGATCTGATGCTGTGCATAGCCTTTCTTGCTTAAATAAAAAACGTTGCTCATTGTCCGGATATTGGAAGCGAGCAAACCGACAAGTGCAATGGGCTCTTCCTTCTGCCGCAGCAGATCATGATAAATAGCCAATGCTTCACTTTGATTATGTGTCAAATAGGCATTCAGCATTTTAAACGCATCATGCTCAAGCGTTTTCGCTACCAGCTCCTCTACATGCGTAACGGTTATTTCAATTTCTTCCCCTAAGTATAAAGAAAGTTTTTCAATTTCCATCTGCAGCTGCAGCATATTTGCACCGACCATTTCCACTAGCTTTACAGCAGCCTCATCTGAAATATCCTTACCATATCCATTTACTTCTGTTTTAATCCAGCTGTATAAATCATTCTCCTGCGGTGTGACAGCCTCTAAAACGAGCGCTTTTAGTTTCATCAGTTTTGTCACTTTTTTCCGTTCATCCAGTTTCTCATACGGTGCAATAAAAACGGTGACAGCCGTATCACTCGGATTACTCAGCCAAGCTTCCAGCCTAGAGATATTATGATCAATTTTCTCCTTGCCCTTTTCCGCCGCTTTCATAAACGAAGCATTTTTGGCGATAATCAGTTTACGCTCTGTAAAAAATGGAATGGTATCCGCCTCATCAATGACGTAATCGAGCGGCTGTTCATTCAAATCAAATTGCATAATGTCCGCTTCTTCTTCATTACCTATTGCTTTTTTTAAACGTTTTACTGTTTCATCTATAAAATAGCTCTCTTCTCCAACCAGTAAATAAACAGGTGCAAGTTGCCCGTTTTTTATATCTTGCCATGCTTTTGTAAAACTCACGGACAGTGGCCCCCTCTCAATTCTGTACCATCTAGTATACACTTTTGCACGGAGGATTGTGAATATTTTAAGGCGAACTTGCAGCTGCCAGCACTGTGAAATTATTGGTTTGCATATAGATTTTTACTAGGCGTTGACTTATAATGGATGGGAGAGTAGGGGGGATATTTATGGCAGGACATTCTGATCCAAATTACGTAGCAGAAAACCCATTCGAGGGCCGCGGCCGCGCAATGCAAGGGAACGACTTCCCTGATGCTGCAATCGGTTTCGCCGTTTCATTCGGATTCTTTGCTATCATGTTCATCATTGCGGTAATCGTAGAAGTGGCAATGCGTTAAGCTAACGTATAAGAAAAGACTTTTGCACCCGTTTTACTGGGCAAGCACTGAAAAGAAGAGCCATCAGTGCGCTTAAAAGACAGTCCGTGGGAGCAACAGTTGCCACTACCTGGTATTTCCATTATTCAAAGCATTTTGCAATTATTTCTTATCTGTTAAGAAAAGGGCGTATCTTAAAGGCTACATGCTTTTAAGATACGCCCTTTTGCTTTATTGTTTATGCATGGTTATACCTTTTTTATTTATTCTGATTTCAACCGTGCCCTCCTGTCCAGTTGTCACGTAAGGCAAATTTCTACTTATAAAACGGTTAACGACTTCCTCATGAGGATGGCCGTAACGATTATCCTTTCCCGCCATAAAAATTGTCAGGGAAGGATGTGTATGATCAATAAACAATTCGCTGCTTGACGTTTTACTGCCATGATGACCAGCCTTTAACACATCTATATGTGCTATTTTGGCCCCTTCCCGCTCAATAAGGGCTTTTTCTCCTGGTTCTTCTAGATCGCCTGTAAAAAGTGCTTTAAAGCCCCCATATGTCATGAAAAGCGTAAGAGAATCATTATTCCCTTCATACGTCGTATCGGCAGGCCATATATAATCAAACTGTGCGTGCCCCTTTTCCCAGCCCTTGCCCGCCATCTGTTCCTTTATACCAATTTGCTGTTTCCTTGCCTCTTGCAGCAAATCTTTCATCACGTTCTTTTCCAAAGAGCCGGGGGTAATATGAATTTCACCAACCCGTATTTCCTTTACTACTTCTTCAGCACCTTCTACATGATCGGCATCTGCGTGGGTAATGATTAACTTATCAATTGCTGCAATGCCTTTCCCCTTCAAATAAGGAACGACAATTTGTGCACCAACCTCATACTCATTACGCCTCTCTTTCCACTGCTCCTGATTGAAGCGAAGGACTCCGCCTGTATCTATTAAATAAATCCCTCTTCTGTAAGGCAGCTCAATCAGTATGGCATCACCTTGTCCTACATTGATAAATGATACAAGTGTATCCCGCTCAGCGTAGTGGCTGGCATGAAACAGCAAAGCCGGAAGCAGCAGGCTCATACCTGCATGCCGATATCGTTTCTTTACGAGCAGTATGAGCGTTATAAAAACGCTTATATACAGGATAAACGGCCACATGCCTGTTGGCCTTCCCGCCACCCACATTTGGTATGGGATGTCCTGCAAATACAAAATCAATCTAGTCAGGAGCTCTCTAGCAGGCTCATACAAATAAAATAGCCAGCTGCCAAAAGGCCCAGGCAAAAAAGAAAGAATCAGCAGCGCAATATTGATCGGCAAAATCACAAAAGAAAAAAGAGGAACAAAAAAGAGATTGGCAATAAAGGAGGATAAGCTAAGCTCATAAAAATGAATGAGCAGTAACGGATATGTCAGCAGCTGGCATACAAAGGTCATAATAAAGCCCTGCTTCCACCATGTATCGGCTCTTGCAAGGAGCGGCCCGGAAAACACAAGGCTCGCTGCAGCCAAATAAGACAGCTGAAAGCCTACCTGGTAAATGGAACCGGGCTGCCATAAGACAAATAGAATAAAACTGATCGAAAGAGCGTCATCCATTGGCAGATGCCAGCGAAAATATTTGGCAAGCATTACGAGCTCTACGACTAAAACAGCTCGCCAGACAGACGGTGCCCCGCCTGCCAGCAGTGCATATACCGGAAGGATGACAAGCAGCAGTATCGTAGCAAACTCACGCCGTATATGAAGCCGCAGCATACTTTGGAAAAAAAGGAGTGAGACAAGGGCAATATGCAGCCCGGAAATGGCAAATAAATGTGTGATGCCAAGCTTCTGATATGCCCGCTCTACTTCCGCTTCCACCCCTTCGTTCACACCGATGAGCAGCGCCTGTGCCTCAGCAGAAAGGGAGGATGGAAATGTCCGTTCAATATGCCGGCTCAACCGGAACCGCTGCTCGTAAATATTCTGTAAAACGGTCTCCCGTTGGTTCAGCTTCTTTAACGAAGCTGCCTCTAAAATCCCAAGTGCCCCTTTACTCTTTAAATAATCGCCCATATAAAAATGATATCGGTGATTCGGCTGGGCAGGTTCCTCTAACATCCCTTCCACAAGAAAAACCGTACCGGCAAGCGGCACCGACTCATACTGCCGCTTTTCCTCTTCAGAACGGAATGAATAGACATCATAAACCGGACGCCCGTTTTTGTCCTTCATGAGACCCCTGAGTGTCTGCCCATTGATCGTATACGTATCCGTGAAGGTCAGCGTTGCAGGAAGCTCGAGCGGCCTGTCCAGCTTTTCAAGCTGCCAGCTGCTATACACGTACGCAAGCAGTCCAACTGCTAACAGTGCCGGTAGATGGAGCTTATGAAATCCCCGATACCAGCACAAAGCTGCAATTATTCCTAAAAAACACAAAAGCCCTATCGATTCATGTGCTGCTAGAGCAGCAACTAAAACCGATAAGGCATAATAAATCCATTTATGCTTTAAATTGACCAAATAATTGGTTCACCTTCTCCTCGTAAGGGAACAATTCTTCATGTGAGACACCAAGCTCACGCATCTTTTGCAGCATATCGATCGCTAATTGCAACTTTTCATCCTTTAAAAAGTCGATTTTTGCTTCATCGAATGGAATATGTACAACGTTGACGCCGGCCTTTTCAAAAAGTTCAAGGGCATATGGATTGTTTTTATAATCCTTTGCATAAAATACATTTTTAATGCCTGCTTGAATGACCGTCTTTGAGCAGGGCAAACAAGGAAAATGTGTCACATACAGGTCTGCACCATTTGCAGGAGTCCCATATTTAGCACACTGCAATAATGCATTTGTCTCTGCATGAATCGTCCGTATACAATGGTTGTCCACTACATAGCATCCTTGCTCAATGCAATGTTCATCCCCTGAGATGGAGCCGTTATAGCCCCCCGCAATAATACGCTTTTCCCTTACAATTGTTGCACCAACTGCTAATCTAGCACATGTACTCCGCAATGCTAATAGATGGCTTTGGGCCATGAAAAACTGATCCCATGTTATTCGCTCCATATGACTACCTCCTGTGTTGTCCTATTGATAGTTTAGTCAAAATGAATGCGCATGGCAATGTCCGAAACTTTCTAATAAAGCTTATTTTATGTCAATCAAATCTTTTAACTGTTCAAATGTCTTATCCCCTATACCTGAAACTTCTTTCAGGCCCTCAACCGTTTGAAACGTTCCCTGTTCCTCCCGGTGTGAAATAATCGCCTTTGCCTTGGCTGGCCCGATGCCTGGCAATGTCGTCAATTGCGTTTCGTCGGCTGTATTGATGTTTACTTTGGCATCCCCCGATGACTGGCCGCCTAGGCTCATCACGGCAAAATTTTGCACAACAGCCTCTGTTTCCTCGCCTTTTACAGGAATATATATGACCATTTCATCCTGCAGCTTCTGGGCATGATTAATAAGGGAGGAATCGGCTCCCTCAATATAACCTCCTGCAACGGTAATGGCATCTACTACCCGGTCTTCATCCGTTAATGTATAGACACCCGGATAGTTGACGGCACCCTTTACGTCTACAAGCACCCGGGCAGCTTCCTTTTTCTCTAGCAGCTCTTCTTGTGGTTCGGCCTGCACCGGCTCTGCTTCTGTAATTAATTCAAATGAGGATTGTTCTTCGCGTGGCATCATAATAAAAACAATAAATCCAGCGACACAAAGAATGCCGGGCAATAGCACTCTTTTTCCATACTTTGCAATGAGATTGCTGATAATAAAAAACACCCTCTCTCAAGAAGGCAAATCATATGGAGTCTCCTCCAATATACATAATTTGCCTTCTTTTGAAAAGATGTTATTTTACTGCCCGTATAAAAATTCGTTCACTTTCTTCATTTGGCGCTTCCGGCACCCAGTCTGCTGTAAGGTGGACTTCGGAAAATCCAATTTCTTTTAGCCACTCTGCATATTGCCCCGGTGCGAACGTGCGCTGGAAATGCTCCTCATCAAAACGCTCATATAAGCCGTCTTGCCCTTCGACAAAAAAGCATAGCTGATGATAGACAGAATGCTCATACTCGCCCGGCTCTGTATGCCAAATATATGTAACACGGCCATCATCATATGTAAATGGGCCATTTAAAAAGATCTCATCCATTTTACATACTGAATGCACATCAAAAAATAGCTGTCCGCCGACCCGCAAAGCGTCATATATACGGCTTAATGTTTCATATACAGCCTTTTCCTCTGTTACATAATTGATTGAATCAACCGGAATCACTGCTACATCAATTTCTTCAAAGCCTTCCAGCTCATCCATCGACATAGCAAAATAGGAAATCGATTTACCTGCCGCTTCCGTTCTTGCATTGGCCATCGTTAACATATCTTCTGAAATGTCCACACCGCTTACATTGTACCCGGCTTCATCAAATTTCATAGCAAGGGTGCCTGTTCCGCAGCCGATATCAAGCAAGACAGGGTGCTCGGATGCCGGAGCATGGAGCGTGACCCACTCCACATACTCATCATACGGCACATCTGTCATGAGCTCGTCATAAATATAGGCGAAATGAAGATAACTACTCATCAGCAGACACTTCTAGCTGCGGTGCATCTCCCCATAGGCGCTCTAAATTATAAAATGCACGCTCATCCTTATGGAATACATGCGCTACTACATCCCCTAGATCAACAAGAATCCAACGGGCCGAATCAAATCCTTCCACGCGTTTTACTTCATAGCCGTTCTCTTCTGCTTTTTCTTGAATTTCCCGCGCAATAGCCTGTACTTGGCGGTCTGAATTCCCGTGACAAATGATAAAGTAATCTGCCAGCAGGGAAATTCCTTGCATGTTTAGTACTACAATATCCTCTGCGTGTTTATCATCTGCTGCCTTATAAGAAAGTTGTAATAAAGTTTCGTTCATATATTTAAAGTTCCTCTCCTAAATAGTCATTGTAACATTCAATTGATAAAGGGTAGATCGGGAGCTCTGCTGTTACTAAAAATAGCACGGAATGATGGATACATGTCTTCATCGCCTGCTGCAGTCCCTCTTTTGCTGCTTGCCGTAGCTGTTCTACGCCGGGGAATTTACGGTTAGGCTCAATCATGTCGGCAATATAAACAATCTGCTCTAAACGGCTCATACCCGCGCGTCCTGTTGTATGGTAACGCATCGCATTCAAGATGTCTTCATCCTTGATTCCCAGTTCGTATTCCGCCCGGTATGCTGCAATCGGTCCGTGTAAAATTTCTGAGCCCCATGAAAGCAATCGGGCATCCAGTCCATGCTCGCGTACAATAGCCCGCATCGCTTCTGTCTCTTCGTATTTTGCCACGTCATGAAGGATGGCGGCTATTTCTGCTTTTTTTGGATCCACTCCGTAGTTCTCTGCCAGCGAAATGGCTGTCTCCATTACACCAAGTGTATGAATATAGCGCTTCTCCGGCATCCGCGGACGGATATATTCAAGTAAGGCTTCGCGCTCCATATAATCCTTCCTTTCGTATAAAAGCCTCCACCGGCTTTGGCAGTAAATATCGTACTGTCTTTCCTTCTGTAAAGCGTTCCCGTAATAAAGTGGATGAAAGGCCGATCTGCGGGGCATCTATCATCGACACTGGATAGTTTGTTACTGCGTCACTGCCAGGTCTTCTAATGCCTACAAACTTTACGATTTGTATAAGATCATCAATCCGATACCATGTATGCAAATGGTCGATACTATCTCCGCCAATGATGAAATAGAACTCAACTTCCCGTTCCTGCCCGACCATTGTACTCATCGTATCAAACGTATAAGAAAGACCTCCGCGTTCCAATTCAAACACTTCCAGCGTAAAGTACGGAGCATCTTCAATTGCCAGCTCCACCATTCGTTTCCGCTGTTCGTCAGTGGCCCCGCTCGACTGTTTATGCGGAGGAACAGCATTCGGCATAAACCGTACTTCATCCAGCCCCAGTGCATGATATGCTTCATTTGCCATCATTAAATGCCCGATATGTGGAGGGTTAAACGTTCCTCCTAAAATACCGACCTTTTTCATGCTCATTCACCTTACTTTTTGTCTGCCTTTGGTAGTACGATTTTCTTGTGATTGCGGGATTCCTTATAAAGGATTACTGTCAATCCAATTAACTGAACTAACTCTGCACGTGTACCAGCAGCCAGTGCTTCTGCTACTTCATGCTTATCGTCTTCACAATTATCCAAAATGCGTACTTTAATTAGCTCGCGCGCTTCCAATACATCACGCAATTGGCGTAGCATTTGGTCGTTTACGCCGCCTTTTCCTACCTGGAAAATCGGATCTAAATGATGTGCCTCAGCACGTAAAAAACGTTTTTGTTTACCTGTTAACATAAAAATTACTTTCCTCCTAATTGCTCCGTCAAACGGGCAATCATTCCATTTGTATTTGGGTACTCACCAAGCCAGTATTGGTAAGCAATCGCCCCTTGGTGAACGAACATACCAAGCCCGTTCACAATTGTTGCGCCTTTTTCTTCGGCAGCCAGCAAAAATGGCGTCATTAATGGATTATACACAATATCCGCTGCAATTGCGCCTGCTGGAAACTTTTCAATGGAAAATGGCAGAGAAAAATCGCCTGTACTCATACCGGCTGGTGTCGTCTGAATAAATACTTTATACAGATTAAGCTCACTTTCTGCCTCTTCCAATGATACAGCCTTTCCTTCACCCATCTCCTGCACAATCGCTTCTGCCTTTTCTATTGTTCGATTGGCTATCGTTATAGATGTATACCCTGCCTGCTGAAGGGCAAAAGCAATCCCCCGGGCAGCACCTCCTGCTCCAATGAGAAGTAAAGGGTCTTGGCGGTGTTCTGTTCCAACCGCATCTTCCAGCGACTTTACAAACCCCGGACCATCCGTGTTGTATCCCTTCAACCTGCCGTCTTCCAGCCGAACAACCGTATTCACTGCTCCCATTTTCTGTGCCATCTCATCTAACTCATCTAAAAATGGAATGATCGATTGTTTATGTGGAATTGTGACGTTCCACCCACTTGCACCAAGCAGCTTTAATGACTCGACTGCCTGCCCCAGGTCCTCCGCTTTTACACGAAGCGGAATATATGCGGCATCCTCTCCAGTTTCTTCGTACCATAGATGATGCATACTTGGAGATTTGGACTGTGCAATCGGATCTCCAATGACCGCGAACCATTTCTTCATCTCAACTCATCCTTTTCAAGTGACTGTGTGCAACAATACCACTGCTTTTTTATACGGATCACCCCAGCAAGAAAACACTTGCCGGGTCTGCATTCTTTTTATCAAAACCGTCTGTTGCGTTATTAAATCAATGACGGACGGATAAATACTTGTACCCCTTTAGGCGCATAGGCAGCCACAACTACATTCGGATGCTGTACCGTAATCCAGCCAAGCCCTGAAAATACGACATCCGTTTTTCCCTGTTTGATCGAGAACTCATGTCGCACCAGCTCCGGCAGCCGATCGATATGTGCTGCTGTCGGCGGAGCCAGCAGCTCTCCTTTATGCTCAGCATATAATTGATCAGCCTTTTCAAGCTTTGTACGATGGATTGGTAAATCATTTGCCACATGCACAGTAAACGCCGAGCGCGCTCCTTTTATGAAATCAAAACGTGCCAAAGCCCCGATGAATAATGTCTGTCCTTCATTTTGCTGATACACCTTTGGCTTGATTTCTTTTTTCGGCATAATATATTTTAACTCAGCTGCATCTAAATAATGTGCCATCTGGTGGTGATTAATAATCCCAGGTGTATCATAAAGCGCAGAACCATCATCAAGCGGAATTTCGATCATATCAAGCGTTGTACCCGGGAAGTGAGAGGTTGTAATGACTTCTCCTTCACCTGTCGCCTGTTTAATAATCCGGTTAATAAAGGTTGACTTCCCAACGTTCGTACAGCCGACAACAAATACGTCCTGGCCGTTACGATAATGGTCAATCGCCTCTGTTACCTCAGCCATCCCTTTTCCTTTATGAGCTGAAACAAGCATAACATCTACCGGATTCAGCCCGAGAGCCTTTGCTTCTCGCTTCAGCCAATTGATTACCTTGTTTGCTTTTACTGATTTAGGGAGCAAATCCGCCTTATTGGCTACTAACAGAACTGGATTTTTCCCGACAAATCGATGCAGCCCCGGCAGCCAGCTTCCATTAAAATCAAATATATCAACAATTTTGACGATCAGCCCTTGCTGCTCTCCAAGACCGTTTAATATACGCAGAAAGTCATCATCTGTTAAGTTTACCGGCTGGATTTCATTATAGTTTTTTAAGCGGAAGCAGCGCTGGCAAATAACCGTCTCTTTCTCTAAAGATGATGGCGGTGCATAGCCAAGTCCATTTTTATCTTCCGTCTGGATGACTGCTCCACAGCCAATACAGTTTGGCATTTCATTCATTCTTATAAATCCTCCCACGTCTTAATACCTTTTCGTTTTAATTCATTAAATACACGACGCTCGACAAAACGATTAAAACGCGTCACAAAACCATCCGATTGGGCAACCGGACGTACTAAAATTGTATAGAGCTTTTGACGCTTTGCCCCCATGACATCTGTCAACAATTGGTCTCCTACCATCGCCACTTCCTCGCGTTTTAGTTTCAGACGCACAAGTGCCTGGTAGAAGCCTTTCCCTAATGGCTTTCGCGCACGTGAAATATAAGGAATGCCTAAAGGCTCGGCAAACCGCTTTACACGCTCTTCGTTATTGTTGGAAACGATGACAATGCGGATCCCTGCATCCTGCATTCGTTTAAACCAAGCAGCAAGCTCCTCTGTTGCATCCGCCCGGTCCCACTCGATCAGCGTATTGTCCAAATCCGTAATAATTCCACGAAAGCTCATTTCTTTTAAATTTTCCGGTGTTATATCGAATACAGTCGATACAAATTTATCTGGTAATAAGTGATTATACAAACCTAAATCTCCCTCACGTTCATAATTATTGATTATAGCATATTTGCGAACGCTTGACCCATTCGAATAGCAGCGCCGGATACGATATTCTCACAAAACTCTATCGCATCTTTCTCAAAAAGCATGACAACTGTTGAACCAAAGGTAAAATAGCCAATCTCTTCCCCTTTGGACCAAACGTCCGTTACATTCGTCAGCTCAATGGAATTGACAAACATTGCCCCCACCTTTATAAGGGCTGTTTGACGATTTTGTGCATAGGCAAGCTCACTAATCATACGATAATTATGGCTGATTGGTTTCCTGCCATACGTCAAACCATGGCGATTGACCGGATAGGATTTTTGACCGAGCACATATTGGCGGACTACCTTTCCATCAATCGGGCTGTGGATGCGGTGGTAATCGGCAGGACTTAAATAAAACACAATATATTTTCCGTTTCGGTAACGCGCAGCACGCTCCTGGCTGCCAAGTAGGTCTG
>DEQA01000107.1:10494-12227 GCA_002359075.1 Planococcaceae bacterium UBA3378 | reverse complement strand
CAGGGAATATGGCTTATTTTTCACAATAAGAGTCATACAATCCCAAATATCGCCAACCGCCTCAATTTTTGCGTCTACCGGACTGGCAAATACTTTTTCCCCTTCTGCGATCGGGCGCACACCTTCTTTTAGAGACCGGGTGAAAAATTCGTGCAAGCTCTTATAATTTTCTATCGTTTTTGAAACTTCTTCTATGTTAATCTCGTATACTTTAGTGTAACGTTGAATAAACTTTTTACTAAGGGATGAAGTTGTCAGCCTCTTCAGTAACAGCGAGCTTTGTTTTCCATTAGTGAGCTCAATCATAGATTGATAAATTTTTTCTTTCATCGGTGTTCCTCCCACTATAAATCCATTATGCCCCGGCGTAATTGGGTGTGGATTCATCCTGGTGCATGCACAAATCTGAATCGCCGGAGACTTTATCTTCTCTTTCTTACGGTATGAAAATACCGCTGAAAACAACTGAAACTAGTACTCGTCTTGCCGCCTAAAAAAACGGAAGACTTGTACTGAAAGAAGGTAAAAGGTTATTATAATTGTTTGGGAGAGCATTGAAAAGCAATTTTCATATAATTGATAAAAGAACAACCTTTCTTACCTACCCATTTCAGAGTATAATAAAACAATAGTAAAGTGCAAAGGAGTGTTTCTAATGTTTCTTCTTCATAAGGTAGATATGACCTTGAAGAAAATAAAAGCGAACGCTGCCAATTTAATTACAATACTAAACATGTCGTTTGGTGGGGCAGCCATATTGGCTACATTAAACGAATTTTATAGTTATAGTGTGTTATTTATATTTATTGCGGCATTCCTTGACCGCTATGACGGCAAAGTAGCGAGAAAATTTAATCAGGAGTCCGAATTGGGAAAACAGCTTGATTCCATGGGGGATATCATTTCGTTTGGTGTAGCACCGGCATTGTTGATGTACGAAATTGCTTTAAGCGATTTTGGCGGGGCCGGCATGTTTATGACGATTCTTTATATTTCATGCGGGGCCCTTCGACTTGCCCGCTTTAATGTAATGGATTCGAACGGCTACTTTGTAGGACTTCCGATTACAGCGGCCGGTACGCTTCTGACGTTTTCCTTTTTCTTTGCCCATGCACTATCACCGGTCTTTTATATGTTCTTATTCCCCATCCTGGCCATGTTGATGATCAGTACATTTACATTAAAGAAAATTTAACAAAAAGGTTACGCAAGGATTTATGCGTGACCTTTTTTCATTTTCCAAGTATTTTCGACATATACTGCGAAAAAGGAAAGGATGGCTTCGTGGGCATCATGGTATCTCTTCTTCAGCTATGGCTAGACTTCCCTTCGTTAGTAGGGTATCTAAAAGGGCAGGCTTTTTCCAAACCATTTACGCGTGAAGAAGAAAAGCAAGCACTCGATCGTTTTTTAGCCGGTGATGAGCAGGCCAGGCTCGATTTAATCGAACGCAATATGCGGCTTGTGGCACATGTTGTGAAAAAATTTCATCCGCCACACGAGCAGCTCGATGACTATATTTCCATCGGTACTATCGGCTTAATGAAGGCTGTGGCAAGTTTTACCCCAAACAAAAAAACACGGCTTGCCACATATGCTGCACGCTGTATTGAAAATGAAATTTTGATGCATTTGCGGGCTCAGAAAAAGGTCCAAAAAGATGTCTCATTATTTGAACCGATCGGTGTCGACAAAGACGGGCAGGCTTTACAAATACGGGATTTGCTTCAATT
>DEQA01000107.1:397-10300 GCA_002359075.1 Planococcaceae bacterium UBA3378 | reverse complement strand
ATTGAAAAAAGAGCCCTTGTGAAGCTGTACCAGCAATTTAAGCACCAAACGTAAGCATACACAGTCTTTTTCTATGTGCTCGAGGGTGCTTGCTGCATACGCAGGCGGCTCCCAGATTTTCCTGCACACAAAAAATGCGCAATTGAAACAGAGCGTTTCAATGCGCATTTTGCTAGTTTTTATATTCTGCTACATCCGCTGTTATAAACAACATTAAAACCGCTGTGATTGCCATTGCTACTGTCATGAAAAAGACCATACCCTTACCTCCTCAGGTTGATTTTTTTCATCGTACCATGCCGAGGTAAAATTGGCTGTGATTTTTTTAACAGTGTTCAGCATTTCTATTAGATAGTTTTTGATAGCTTTTTCACCAGAATAATGGAATAGGCGTAATGGGCTGCTTCCATTCATTTTCATTCTATGATGGATAAAAGCTGGATATCTTATAATTTCTCAATAGCTTTTAAGACAATGGCTGTTGAATGCTTGGCAGCTACCGGAAGAAACTCATCAAAGCTGACATTCGATTCTTTTCCTGCAATATCTGACAGTGCCCGGATGACAACAAACGGTGTGTCAAACTGATGGCATACTTGCGCCACAGCCGCCGCTTCCATTTCTACAGCCTTCATCTGTGGGAAATATGCACGGACTTTTTCTACACGTTCCGGATCATTCATAAAAGCATCCCCCGAGCAAATCAGCCCGATACCATACTGATGCTCCCCTACTTCCGTTACCGCTTCGCGTGCAACTTCCATCAGCTTCATATCTGATTTAAATGCTGCCGGCATTTGCGGCACCTGGCCGATTTCATAGCCGAAGATCGTGACATCGACATCATGGTGGCGTACTTCGTCAGAAATGACCACTGCTCCTACTTCTAATGATGGATCATATCCGCCAGCTGATCCTGTATTGATCACTACATCCGGCTTGAAAGTATGTAGCAGCACTGTTGTTGTCATAGCTGCATTTACTTTACCAATTCCTGATTTTAGCAGAATGACTTCCTTTCCCTTATACGTTCCTGTTGTGTACTCGCTGTTTGCGATCATTTCTGTTTTTGGGTTTTCCAATGTAGCGCGGAGCTGTTCCACTTCCTGCTCCATTGCTCCGATAACGGCAATTTTCATTTATAGTTCCTCCAATTCAAGACACTCTACTTAAAATAATCAATCAGACGGATAGATGTCAAGCTAATATGCTCCTTCTAGTGTATTTAACACTTCCACCTGCTGCGGTTTCCACCCTTGACCGTCTATCCATTCAATGGCTACCCGGTACTTTTGCTCTTTATCCTTCGAAGACAGGACAGCGATCGCCGATTGGGCATTGCCGTTGTTTTTGATAGACCAAAGAATGCTCTCCTGCTGGTCAAGCGGAATGACGGAGTAAATCGCTTTTAACTTCTCCTCATAATCAATATGGCCTTCTGTAAATGTAGAAGTATGTTCACCTGTTTGGGCAGTAGGATACGGCTTCCACGCATCGCTTGTCCATACTTCATCTACTGATGGCTGATCCGAAGATGAAACGGTCGGGGTGCTGTCTTCACTCTCAGCAGGCTCCTCTTCGATTTCTTCCTCATCTTGCGGAGATGGCTCCGGCTCTGCTTCCTCATTCGGCTCTTCTCCGTATTCTTCCTCTCCCTCTTCTGCAGGCTGGGATTCAACCGGTGTGTCCTCTACCGGATCTTTCGCTTTTTCCTCGTCTTTGTTCCCTGTAAAAATCACTATTAAACTAATAACTATCAATACAGAGACAATCCCGATTAAATAATTCAATGTGCGGTCCATTTTTTCTTTGCGTCTTTTTGTTCGTGTACCAGGCTGTGAAGGATCTAAATGCTCCTTCTCTTTTTTACTCATATATAATCCTCCTCCCTGATGCCATTTTACCAATACTTCATCGTCTATGCCTACTCGCAGCATAGTTTATCCAAATGGCACTTGCTAAATTGGATACAGCCTTAAAAAACCTTCCTTATCATAGGACTGCCAATAAAAAAAGTTGTTCCCGCAAAAAAACGGGAACAACTTATTTTATTATTTAATTTCTACAATTACGACTTCCATTTCTCCGCCGGGCGTAGAAATTTTCACTTTATCATTTAATTTATGACCCATTAACGCTTTAGCCATTGGCGAATCGTTTGAGATACGGCCTTCAGAAGGATCTGCTTCTGCAGAGCCGACAATTTTATAAGATTCAGGTTCGCCTTCCGGTTCGCCGTCTTCAAGAACATCAAATGTGACAGTACGGCCAAGAGATACTAAAAGTTCTTTATTATCATCCTGCTCGTCCGTTATGATCAAGGCATTGCGCAGCATGGATTCAATTGTTGAAATACGCCCTTCTACAAAGCCTTGCTCTTCTTTAGCGGAATCATACTCAGAGTTCTCGGAAAGGTCACCAAACGAGCGGGCAGTTTTGATACGCTCTACCACTTCTTTACGCTTTACCGTTTTTAAGTATTCTAATTCTTCCTCTAACTTCGCTTTTCCGTCCAATGTCATTGGGTATTGTTTTTCATTTGACAAAATGCTCACTCCTTCATCTTCCTTGAAAACATTACTATACACCTTAAAGATGAAAATGCAATCGTTTTCTTTAAGAAATAGTTATACATAACATAAAACCCGACTATTAGCTATGTATATGACAACGCACGTCCAAAAAGACATGCGCTGCCGCCAAATACTTTATAGTCGAATTTTATAGGTATGCTTATAAATCATTATTTTGTTATTTATTCCAATATAATGAATGTAAATATTGTCAATACCAATACATCATATTATACAATCGTATCAGTTTCAAGAATTGTTTTAATTTTTGTAACCATCAAATCGATTGCCACCCCATTATCCCCGCCTTCAGGGATAATGACATCTGCATACCGTTTTGTCGGCTCGATAAACATATTATGCATTGGACGAACGGCAGTCAAATATTGTTCAATGACTGAATCCGCCGTACGGCCACGCTCTTTAATATCGCGCTGAATTCTTCGTATAATACGTAAATCCGGGTCGGTATCTACAAATAATTTTATATCCATTAATTCGCGTAGACGCGGGTCTTCTAATACGAGAATACCTTCTACAATAATTACATCTTTTGGTTCTACATGAATGACTTCGTCAGCACGTGTATGCCGTACATAATCATATACCGGCTTGTCGATTGGCTGGCGGTTCAAAAGTTTGTTCACATGATCGATCAATAAGTCTGTATCAAATGCCAGCGGGTGGTCATAGTTTGTTTCCAGCCGCTCCTCAAACGTCATATGACTTTGATCTTTGTAGTAATAATCCTGCTCAATCACAACGACAGAATGTTCGCGGAAAACTTCATAGATAGCGCGCGTCACACTTGTTTTACCTGAACATGACCCACCAGTGATTCCGATGACTACTGGACGCTTATTCATTATTTCTTGTTCTCCTTTCGCATCATGTTATAGCCATGAAGCGGCCGATCTACTTTAAATTTAATAATTTGCAGCGGATGGCGGGCAACATCTAATTCATTGCCTTCTTCATCCCAAATTTGCCCTACTGTCATTTGGAATGTTTCAATATCCGGGCCGAAAAATTCAACCGTATCACCCGGTTTGAAGTAGTTGCGCTGTTCCATTGTAACCATTTGTGTCTCTGCATCATAATCAAGCACAAGGCCGGCAAAGTCCCATTTTGGCTTTGACGCATGGAAACCGAACATTTGCTGCTTGTATGTCGGCTCAGACTCGAAGAATGAGGAAGCAGTTGCACGGATGGCACAGCGGGATAACTCTTCTAGCCATTCTTTTTTAATTTGGAAATTTTCAGGATCTGCACAGTAGGCGTCAATGACTTTACGATATACAGAAATAACTGTTGCTACATAGTGTATTGATTTCATCCGGCCTTCGACTTTTAAAGAATCAATGCCAAGCTCGATCATATGCGGGATGGATTCGATTAATTTCAAGTCTTTTGGACTCATAGCAAATGGTGCGTCGCCTTCTTCAAACAGCGGCACTTCTTCGCCGTCTTTATTTTCATACAAATCATAGTCCCAGCGGCAGGACTGACAGCAGCCGCCCCGGTTTGAATCGCGGGCAGTCATATGATTAGACAGAACGCATCGTCCTGAATAGGCAATACACATTGCCCCGTGAACGAAAGCTTCGATTTCAATGTCTACTTCTTCTTTCATCTTGCGCATTTCTTCTGCGCCTACTTCCCGCGCTAATACGACACGGTGAAGACCCTCTTCCTTCCAATACTTCACTGCCTTCCAATTGGATAAGGACTGCTGTGTTGAAAGGTGAATCTCAAGATTCGGTGCAACACGGCGGCATGTCTCAATAATTAATGGGTCTGCTACGATGATGCCTGTTACGCCTGCTCCTTCAATTGCCTCCAGATATTCTTCCAGCCCGTCCATATTTTCATTGTGGGCAAAAATATTTGTTGTAACATATACAACAGCACCATATTTCTTAGCAAACTCTACCCCTTCACGCATTTCCTCAATCGTAAAGTTATCGGCATTCGAGCGCAGACCGAATTCCTGACCGCCGATAAACACGGCATCCGCCCCGTAATGAACAGCTATTTTTAATTTCTCCAAGCTGCCGGCTGGAGCAAGCAGCTCAGGCTTTTTCACAATGACACGCTTGCCATCTTTTGTTTCACGAATTTTTTCGTTTTGAATTAACTGTAGCATGTAAGCTGCTCCTTTCTAATAAACCGTTTCCTTGAAGATGAAGCCCGTATCGAGTGGACGCAATGCTGGTTGAATTTCTTCAATTTGTGCCAATAAATCATCTTTCATTTCTTCATACGCCTCTTCGCCTTGATCGAAGTATGCATCGATTGCTTGGCGGTAAAGACGTGTTACTTTCACAATATAATCATAAGATTGAAGGACGCCGTCAAATTTCAGGGAGTCGATCCCAGCCTCAAACAGCTCGCCTAACTCGTCGATGATGCACATATCATTCGGTGAAAAAATATGCGTTCCGTTTAGATCTTCATAAATCGGGTATTTATTTTTACGTTCTTTATCATGAAGGAACATGTTTTTGTTTTCTTTACGGTTTTCTACTTCCATCACTTGCTCACGGTACAAGAAGTAGTTCCCTAATAGCGATCGTTTTGACTGGAACATACAAGTCATGCCATGTACTTGTACTTCAATTTCTGTTTTGGCGTTTTCCTTGATTTCCAATACCTCATCGATGGAAAGCTCGCGCGCTAAAACAGCACGCTTACTGCCGCGTTCGCCCCAATAGTTTACTTGGAACCAGTTTGTCGCAATTGTTTCAGGATTCCAATGCAGCGGTATCGTAATCCCCAACTCCCGCACAGCCATAACAACCGCAGGGTCACCGAAAAGTAAGGCATCTACACCAATTCGCTGCATTTCTTTTAAGTATTCGTCTAAATCATCCAGCCGGTCATTGTGAAATAACGCATTTACCGCTACATATACCTTTTTTCCGGCAGCATGAATTAGCTTTGTCGCTTCTTCTACCTGTGCAACAGAAAACTCACCTGCCAGGCGCAGGCCAAACTTCTGTTCTCCAATGACAAACGCATCTGCACCGGCTTCAAGCAAGTCCTCTATATGTGCGATCGTTTGTGGTGTTACTAATAGTTCTGGTTTCTTCACCTTTGTCACCTCTTCAAACAAATTAACAAGCCGTCGCCAACCGGGAAAAAAGCACTCGTATAATCCGGATGCTGCATAACCCAATCTGTAAACGCCTTTAAGTTTCGAATCATTGTCCGTTTTCTTCTTGGCACTTCTTTAATATCCAAATCCGATAATCCATGCATGTACATATTATCGATGTACAGCACGCCCCCTGAAGGTACAAGCGGTGAATATTTTTCAAAAAACTTTTGATACTGGCCTTTCGCCGCATCAATAAATACCGCATCATAGGCCGGATGAAGCTGGCTTACCTCTACTTCCAGCGCATCACCTTCTATAATGGTAATACGGTCAGCCACTTCAGAGCGTGCGATAAACGAGCGTGCATGGGCAACGCGTTCCTCATCACGCTCAATCGTGACAATTTCCACATCCGGTAATGCCAGCGCCATACGCATTGCCGAATAGCCGATCGCTGTTCCTATTTCCAAAATGGTTTTTGGTTTTTGAATACGCAATAATTGATTTAATGCTTCAATACCCGAAAGCTGCATAATCGGTACATGATGCTCTGCAGCAAACTGTTCCATTTCCAGCAGCAGTTCATTTCGCGGCTGAATAAAGGATTCAATATAAGCATCAGATAATTCCATTTTAAAAACCCCTTACATCATCCGAAAAGTGCATTCATGGCTAGCTAAGCAAGTCCATCTACCTTCTTCTTAGTCAACATGAAGGCCTAGTATTTCTTGAAATAGAAAGTTCTTATTATCCTATATAGTAATGTACAAACAAAAAAGACGAAACGGAATGTTTACGTCCATGAGTTCTATCGCTATTGAGGACAAAAAATCACAATTTATAATAGCACGAAAATAGAAGGAATGCGAATAATCTTTACTCGATTCCTTCTATTTGGAGATTGGTATTACTTTATATATTTCGCTTTATTACTTAAATGTTCCTCATAAGTCTTCGCAAAGTGGTTATTTCCATCTTCATCTGCCAGGAAGTATAAATAGTCTGTCTCACTTGGGCTGATGGCTGCTTCAAGCGATGCTTTCCCAGGTGCTGCAATCGGTCCTGGTGGCAGTCCTGTGTTTTGATAAGTATTATATGGGTTATCGACTTCCAAATCCTCATATAATACACGGTCTTTATGCTCTCCTAGTGAATAAAGGACAGTTGGGTCAGTCTGCAATGGCATAGTGGCTTCCAGCCGGTTATAAAATACACTCGCAATCGTTTCACGGTCTGTCGAAGCTGTCGCCTCTTCTTCCAGCAAGGAAGCGAAGGTTATAAATTCATGTACGGTCATGTCCCGATTCGTATAACCTTCTTTATATTCGAGCACCACGTTGTTCATCGATAAAATCATTGTATGGATGATTTCTTCCAGCGGTGGATTCTCTACATAAAACGGATAGGTAGCCGGATATAAATAGCCTTCCAGCGGATAACGGATATTCTCGTTAAAAATTTCATCCGTCAGCAATTGCGGGAATTCTGCCTTCATTGATTCGATAAATGCTTTATCGGTAACCTTTGCCATGAACTCTTCAGCTGTATAGCTTGTTTTCTTTTCAATGACTTTAGCAATTTGCTCAAGCGTTAAGCCTTCTGGCACAGTAAGGGTAAATACAGGTTCCCGGTATACTTTCCCTGTTTTTAAGCTTTCAATAATTTCATCAAGCGTCATCGCCTTAGTCATCGTATAATTCCCCGCCTGGAACGATGATTCATTTTTAAACTTTGCATAATATTTAAAAATACGCGCGTTTTTGATTACACCTTCATCTTCCAATATTTGAGAAATGCTTGATACGCCCGAGCCCATAGGAATTTCAACAGCCACTTCCTTTTCTGAATCCGGGTCTACAGGTTCGAGTGCTGATTTTATGTAGCTAAAGGCTACGAAGCCGCCAATTGCAAATAGTAATAAAAATGCCAGGGCGATCATTGCTACGAGTTTACGCACGATTTTAACCTCACTTTTACGCTCTTTCATTTTTTCCATCATTTCCTGCTTCATTGATTCTTTATCCACGGGTTCCCCCCCTTTTTCTCTCTCAATATGATACAAGATTTTCAATAGGGAGACAAACAAAACCTAAAAATCGCCCCCCAAACGAGTTGAGAGGCGCATAAATTTTCTATATTGGCAGGCTTATTATTCCGCTGATAAGGAAGCCAGTACTTTTTCTATCATTGCCCATTCGTCATCTGTTTCAATCGGCAGAAGATCGGCTACCGCACCGTTCTCATCTGCAATATAGGCAGCTGCAAATACTTCCTCTTTCTCTTCATCATCTGCAAGGCCGTAGAATAAATAGTTTTTCCCACCTTCTTCAAAGCGGTACAAGACTTGGCAGACAGTCTCTTCGCCGTCTTCGCCTGTAACCGTAAAGTAATTCAGCTGGTCTTCGCCAAATTCTGCAAAAACAGTATTCAGCACCTCTTCCACCATCGCCCATTCCTCTTCGGTTTCCAGATCTTCAAACCCTGCCATTTCACCGTTTTCATCCAGCTCATAACGAAGCGCCGTTACATCGGAAATGCTTTCCCCTTCTTCATTGATAAGGGTAAATAATACGTACGAATGGTCATCTGTTTCAAAATTAAAAACTACTCGGCAACGCTGCTCTTCACCCGCATCATTTTTCAAAATAAAAATTTGTTCGTCCATTTTTTCTACCTCCTATATGTAGAAAACAGAGCGAGCGCCATGCCCACTCTGTTTCTTTTACTTATACTATTCTTTCACTCTTTGTAAAGAGAGGATTACTCTTCGTCTTCCTCTTCTTCTCCCAGCTCATCTTCCCGCTGTGCCAGGAAATCTTCGATGAATTCCCACTCTTCATCTGTTTCAATCGGTAGAAGCTCACCATCTTCACCGTTTTCTGATGGCTCGAATGCATACGCATGGATTTCTACATAGCCATCCTCATCTTCTGAGCCGACAAGTGAATAAAGTACATAGTTTTTATCAAAGCGTTCAGAGTAAACTGTATCTAAAATTTCACATAGTTCCTCTTCACCTTTATCGTTGATTATTGTTAAATAGCGTTCTTCGTTTTGTTCTGACATATTAAGCCCTCTTTTCCAATGATTTTACTGCTGCCGCTTTCACTTTTGTGGAAGAGCAATTAATTTTTGCTGTCTAAATACCCTTGGAGGATCATGACAGCGGCCATTTTATCGATGACCTGCTTCCGCTTTTTCCGGCTGACATCCGCTTCAATGAGCATTCGCTCGGCTGCCATAGTTGTCAGACGCTCGTCCCAAAGCTTTACGGGCAGGCCAAACGTTTCTTCCAAAAGCTTTTTATAATTTTCGGAAGCTTCCCCACGCGGCCCTACTGTGTTATTCATGTTTTTGGGATAGCCGACAACAAACTCTGTTACAGCATACTCCGTTACAAGCTCTTTAATTCGTTCAATGCCGAATTCGCCTGCTTCCTCATCAATTTTCACAGTTTCGATCCCTTGTGCTGTCCAGCCAAGAGCATCGCTAATTGCAACGCCGACCGTTTTCGTGCCGACGTCTAATCCCATAATTCTCATTTGTTCGCCTCAGTATTCTTTTTAATATAAAATTTTACGAGCTCTTCGAGAATTTCATCCCGCTCGAGTTTGCGAATTAAATTACGTGCGTCCTGGTGGCGAGGGATGTAGGCCGGGTCACCGGATAAAAGATAGCCAACAATTTGGTTCGTAGGGTTGTAGCCTTTTTCCTCCAATGCTGCATACACCTTCAGCATGACTTGCTTTACTTCTTCTTCCATTGATTCTTCAGGGAAATTGAATTTCATCGTTTGATCAAAAGAACTCAAGAATCCGCACCTCGCTTTCAGAAATAAGGAGACGGATTCCTCCATCTCCATTTCTTTTCATTATAACCGAACTTTACCCTTAATTAAATGGATTTAACGTAATCATACACAGAATTTAATGCTTCATCAAGTTTTGCAACTTCTTTTGCTCCAGCCATTGCCATATCTGGTCGGCCGCCGCCTTTACCTCCACACTGCTCTGCAACTGCTTTCACGATGTTACCGGCATGATAAGCACCGCCTACAATATCCTTCGTTACACCTGCACACAGCATGACTTTTTCTCCATCTGCTGCACCAAGAACAATGACAGCCGACTCCATTTTACCTTTTAAATCGTCCATCATTTGGCGGAGCTGGTTATTATCTTTGGCTTCCACGCGTGTTGCCAGTACCGTTACATCACCAATTTTTTGTGC
>DEQA01000107.1:151-307 GCA_002359075.1 Planococcaceae bacterium UBA3378 | reverse complement strand
CCTGCAGACTCGCTACACGTGCTGCTACATCTTTCGGGTTTGCTTTTAGAAGAGCGGCCGCTTCAGCTAAAATTGCCTCTTCTTCCTTTACAGCCTCGTAAGCTGCTTTGCCTGTTACAGCTTCAATACGTCGTGTACCGGCACCAATACCGCTCT
>DEQA01000107.1:0-130 GCA_002359075.1 Planococcaceae bacterium UBA3378 | reverse complement strand
CGATACCACCTTCTGAAACAATTTTGAAGAAGCCGATTTCTGACGAGCGTGCAACGTGCAGACCACCACAAAGCTCGATGGAATAATCAGACACCGCTACAACACGTACCACATCACCGTATTTCTCACC
>DEQA01000208.1 GCA_002359075.1 Planococcaceae bacterium UBA3378 | reverse complement strand
GCAGAAAAAAGAATCCTTTGTAAGGAAACACACTACAACATTATCCGCTTCGCACCGCCTCTTGTCATTTCGAAAGAAGATTTAGACTGGGCGATCGAGCAGATCAAGGATGTATTTAAATAAGAGCGTTTATAGGCTCCACCGATTTTTTTCGGTGGGGCTTTTTTGGGTTTTTGGGGAAACGCGGGTATTTTTCAAAAAAACGCGGGTAACGGGAGGAGATCCTAGGGAAAAAGTTGTTAAACATTGCGAACGGCATCGACAAGGAAATCGATTGTTCATTCCAAAATGGTATATAGGCAGAGTCACAAATCCTATCATTGGAAAATCTACTATAGACAAATAAGAGGGCTACTTTTTATCGTGATACAGAAAGATAAATATTTGCTATAATACAAAAAAACGTAAGATGAGTAAGGGGTTTCTTATAATAACGGAGGCAACTGTAGCTTAGTAAAATGACAAGCACTCATTAAAAAGAAGGTGATCGGATGAATAACATCATGTTTGAAAAACACTTTTCGAAAACAATCCTAACGCGCGGCTATAATTATTATCAAGCGGGCCAGATTGTAGACCTGGAGCGGATTAGTGACACCAATTGGCAGGCAGAAGTGAGAGGAAGCTCCCTATATATTGTCGATGTGACGCTAACACCGGACGGGAAGCTTGACGATTTAGACTGTGATTGTCCGTATGAATATAAATGCAAGCATATGGCGGCAGTGCTCTATGCCATTCGCGACGAGCTGAAAAAACCCAACGTTACGAGACAAACGAAAAAAATGCCGCTGAAGGAATTGCTGCAGCAGCAAACAAAGGAACAGCTCATTGACATCATCCTAAGTGCCGGGAAACAGCATCGCGCTTTTTTAAAGGAGCTTGAGCTGCAGCTGATGCCAGCAGAGGACATCGTCGCAACTGCGGAAAAGCTGATTATCCATCATATTGAACAGTCGAAAGATCGCCGGTCGGGCTTTATCGCATGGGGTGCGGCAGAAGAAGCGATGGAAGGCATTTATAGAACGCAGGAGCGGGCTGAGGAATGTATCGAAGAAGAAGATTATTTTACAGCCTTTGAGCTTGCGGTGCTGTGCTTCAGTCACGCCTTCGATGCTTTTGAATACACAGACGATTCTTCAGGGGACATTGAATATGCAATAGAAGAAAGTCTTGCATTTATTGCACGTTCTCTTGAAGAGGGAGCAGAAACGTGGAATACATCCCAATACGATGAAGTGTTCACACTTGTCTCAGCAGAAGCAATGAATAAAAATTTAGATGATTGGCCTTCATGGCGTGTAGCGCTCCTTCGCTGCTGTATTCCGTTATGTAAAAGCGAGACGATTCAAGAGAAATTTAAGACGCTGCTAAAGTCCCTTAGAAAGCCAGAGGGCAGCTGGCGAGCTGAACAGATAAATAAAGAGTTATTAGAACTGGAATTTCAGTTAATATCTTTTATAGCTGAAGAGAAAGAAGTCGAAAAGTTCCTGGAAGCGCATTTGGACAATCAGGCGATGCGCGAACGGATAATTGAATTGGCTATGGGGCAGGGCGATTATGAAAGAGTCGTGGAGCTTGCGATGAATGGACTAAAGCAGGATGTAGAAAAAAGAGGTATCGCCAATAGATGGAGAACTTTTGGCTTTGCAGCGCATAAAGCACTAGGTAACAAAGAAGAAATGCGTAAATTGTCACAAGATTTAATTCGTGCTGGAGACATGGATTATGTAGAAGAATTGAAAATGCTTTATACAGCAGAGGAGTGGCCGGTAAAGCGAGAAGAACTTCTGAATGAGCTGCAGAAGACAAACAATTATGCTTATTCTGTCCTGATTGTTCAGGAGCAGCAGGTTTCACGCATTTTAGACTATTGTAAAGAATCACCTAGACGGGTAGAGAGCCATTATTCCTATATTTATGAGAGCTATTATGAAGATACATGCGCGTTATTCATTGATTTTATTGTAGCGGATGCAGCGTCTTCATCTACTCGCAAGGCATATCAGAATGTTTGCCGTTCCATTCAAACGATGAAGCAGGCAGGATATAAAATCGAGGCAAAGAATTTGATCGAAGACTTACTGCAAACGTACAGTAAGCGCCGTGCATTTGTGGATGAACTGCGTAAAATTTCATAACGAAAAAGAGGGAAAGCGCAGGTCACAGTAGGCCTGTGGGTTTTTATTATGATTCTATAGAGCGGTAATAAAACCTTATAAACAGCAAAAACTCCCCAGATCGACGCACCCGAGAAGTTTTTGGCTAACCAAGAAATACATTAAGTTGTAAAGGGCGGCAGATTGGCCAAAATCTGCGGCTCTTTTTTAGAAATGGGTAATGAAATAGATTCATCACTGTAAAAGTTGAATCTGTAAGTGCGATCAAACTGGATTCGAAAATCTTTTACAATTCATTTCTGGTGTCTATTTTATTATATTGACAAAAGTTTTTGAATAAGTAAAAGGTTTCTTTTTAAAGGAAGATACAAGAATAAAACTTCCATAAAATAGATATATTAGAATAAAGATAAAATTGTAGAAATTTGCTCTTTATATAGAAGGTATACGGCGCTCATTTAGGGACTAAAGTTCTATATAAATATAAAAAACATCAAAAATGTAGTTATATAATTTATTTCAACTATTATATATA
>DEQA01000101.1 GCA_002359075.1 Planococcaceae bacterium UBA3378 | reverse complement strand
GTTTATGGGTATTTTTATAGTAAATAATCATATAATGCAACGATGATAATAAGTTGAAGAAAAAGGGTGGGCAACTTGAAAAAAGTATGGATATTACTAGGAAGCATCGTTTTGTGCAGCGGATTTACCGCTTCTAGTATGGCAGCAGCATTGACCGGACAAACAGTTTATGACGAGGCGTTATACAAGGATATTTATAATGGTATCGCCACCTTTGAGCCCTCCTTTACCGTGTCCTATACAGGAGATGAAGCAGCAGCAGAGGAACAGCTCAAGTTAATTTTAGAAGAAATACGGAAGAAGGACAGTTATTCCTACGAAAATATGACAAGATTGGAAGCCAGCCTAAAGCCGAATGGGCATATGACAGATCTGCAATTTACGGTCGATTTTTTGACTACAAAGGAAAAAGAAAACTATGTAGAAAAGCGGGTGGAAGAAGTTCTTTCTAGCATACGAAAAGAAAATCTTTCACAGCAAGAGATGATTAAAGCTGTTCACGACTATATTGTACTGACAATCGAATATTCCACCGATACAACAGGAAACAGTCATAGTACGTATACAGCCTTGACGGAAAACAAAGGGGTATGCCAGGCCTATTCTTTACTTATGTACAAAATGTTATCAGAACTTGGATTTGAGACGCAATATGTAAAAGGTAAGGCCGGGGGAGCAGCACATAGCTGGAATCTTGTAAAAGTAGCGGGAGAGTGGCGTCATATCGATGCGACATGGGATGATCCGTTGGACAATAATGTAGATACTGTCCGCTATCATTATTTCCTAAAAACAGACGAGGAAATGATGAAGACCCATACGTGGAATACAGCGGATTATCCTAAAGCTTTTAATAGTATATAAATTATTTGGAAAGAAAAAGAAGACAATGCCTTAACGGGCGTTATCTTCTTTTTTTCAGTGCCTTTCCTTAAGAGGGAAAAGGTAATGGAACATGTTTTTTATTGCAGGGCAGTTTTTAGTGCCTCCATATTTTTTCTCATTAATGTGAAATACGTTTCACCATTGGCAATATCCTCGGGTGTTAGTACGCTGAGGTTATGCAAGGTCATTGTTTTGGCGCCTACCTCTTTTTGAATGACTTCCGTCAGGCTTGACGATACATTTTGTTCAAAGAAAATATACTGGATGTCCTCTGCTTTTGCCAGATCGACAATTTTCATCAATTCTTTTTGGGATGGTTCACTTTGTGAATTCAGGCCTGCAACAGGTACCTGTGTAAAGCCGTAATGGCCGGCAATGTAGCCAAAGGCCGCATGGGACACAAAGAATGTTTTCTTGGATGTTGACGCTGCCATTGATTGGTAATCAGCATGCAGCTGGTCCAGCTCTGCAGCAAGTGCGTCATAGTTTTCTGTGAATTCTTCCTCATATTCTGGCATAGCCTTTATGAGCTCATTTTTGATAACAGCAGCTAAATCTTTTGAAATGACAGGAGAAAGCCAGACATGAGAGTCAATTTCATGTGAGCCTTCTTCTTCATGCTCATGATCATGATCATCCTCTCCATCTGCATGCACATGACCGGTAGAAATATGAAGCAATTCTTCACTCACGTTGTCTGCCGTAGAGATTAATTTCACATGCTCATGTGCCAATGTTGTTTTGGCCTTTTCTACAAATCCTTCAAGTCCCAGACCGATATAGAAGAACAGATCTGCATCGGCTAACGTCATCATATCTTTTTGAGTCGGTTCAAATGTATGTTCATTAGCTCCTGGAGGATAAATGGACGAAACCTCTACATGCTCCCCGCCGATGCGCTCAGCGAAATATTGTAATGGATAAACCGTTGTATAAATAGACAAGGAATCGTCTGCTTCCTTCGTATTGGATTCGGTTTCCTTCTTGTCGCCACCGCATGCAGCCAGTACAAGGGCTACAATCGATAACAGAAGAAGGGATAAAAGCTTTTTCATTCTATTCACCTCTTAATTGTAATTATTACGATTTAAATTCAACATTGATTATATTACAGGAAAGAATAAAAAAAGACAATAAAAAATAGCCTTCGAAATTACTTTTTTTTCGAAGGCCATTCTTCAGGCACAGGGTCAAACCCGCCTGGATGAAAGGGTTGGCATTTTAAAATACGGATTGTTGTTAAAATGATTCCTTTTATTGCTCCGTGCTTTTGGAATGCTTCCAATCCGTAGCTTGAGCAAGTCGGATGAAAGCGGCAAGACGGCGGAGTCATTGGAGAGATATATTGACGATAGAAACGAATAAGCCAGATAAATGGATATTTCATAATTTATCTTCCGCCTTCTGATAAGTCTGCTCCGGCCGCGGGTCAACTATCTGCTTTATAGAAAAATTATTTTGTTTAGCAACTAAAAAAACCGCCAGGGCAAAAATAGAAACGATTGATAGTACAACGATTAAAATTAATGGTAAACTCAAGCCTCTCACCTCATTATCTATTATAAAGGTTTTCAAGAGATTTTGTTCTATAATCTCTTGAACAGCCGCTATAATAAAAAAATTCATTATATCTTCATTTTAAGAGTTGGAAAAGTGGGTATAATATAGATAAGATAATTGTTTTTAATTATCCATTAACTTAATGAGGTGATCATATGGCTAAAAAAACATTAAACGAACAATTAAACGAATTGGTAGCGACATGGTCTGTACTTTACACAAAGCTACATAACTATCACTGGTATGTTAGCGGACCGTCATTCTTTACATTACACGTAAAATTTGAAGAATTATATAATGAAGTAACACTGTCATTGGATGAAGTTGCTGAACGTATTTTATCAAAAGGCGGCAAGCCGGTAGCAACAATGACTGAGCATCTTGAGCTTTCTTTAGTGAAGGAAGCAAAAGGCTCAGAAACGGCTGAGGAAATGGTACAGTCGATTATTGATGACTTCGGTGTGTTGATGAAAGCGTTGAAAGAAACAATGGAAACAGCTTCTGAAGAAGGCGATGACAGAACAGAAGACTTATTAAATGCAAAAGTTCAAAGCTTGGAAAAACATACTTGGATGTTATCTGCATTCCTTGGCAACTAATAAGTTTGCCTATATACAATGTTAAAAATGCGGCCTCTAAAAGGAGGCTGCATTTTGTGTATAAACCATATAGCCCTTACTTATACTATTAGGGAGGTGGCTTATATGGAAAGACAAATGTACTATATATCGGTCCCGCATTTAACATGCACTGCTTATCCAGGGGTGGGACCATATAATTTTAAATTGGAGCTGGAGCCTCTTAAGGCACGCGTATTCCAAAAGATATTTGGCCAAATTTATCAGCTGGAAACATCCAACATGATTCGTGCACATTTACCATTTATCCCCTATCATATGGATGAGCTAAATCATGATATCGACCATTGTTACAAGCAAATATATGCGCTCATTCATGAATTTGGTGACGAGCAAACAAAAGAATTTGTTGAGCAGCTGCCTTATTTTAGTTGAAGCACTGACATCCCTTCGCTACACTTAAAAATAGTTAGGAGTTGAAGGGATGTTTACATTTATAGATGAAAACGGGCTGAAAGTGGTTCTACGATTCGACAAAGGCCCATTTGAGGTAGAGCCGCGCCACGTGCTGGCCTTAGTAAAACATGAAGGTAAATGGCTCTGCACGGAACATTTTACGCGAGGTATCGAATTTCCGGGAGGAAAACAAGAAGAAGGAGAGACGCTGATGGAAGCGGCAATCCGTGAGGTATATGAAGAGACACAGGTGAAAGTAAAGGATATAAAATGGTTTGCTTATTATGTAGTATATGACAAAATACCATTTTGCAAGGCTGTCTTTACAGCCCGTGTTGATAAGATAGAAGACTTTGTTGGAGAATACGAAACACTCGCAAGACACTGGCTGACAGAAGAGGAAGTACTCACACATCCAAACTTGAGCTTTTATATGCGTGATGCCGGAATGAAAAAGATGTTACAGGAAGTGAAGACGCATGAAAGACAATGGTAAAATCACATCCATACGCAGGTATCCTTCGCCCAATCCCCAAATCCGGTTGGATGAGATTACATATTGGTCAGATGGACTTCGTGTCAAGGGACTGCTAGCAAGGCCTGAAACGGACACACCTGCAGAAGCAATGTTGTATCTGCGAGGGGGCATGCAGTCAATCGGCATGGTAAGGCCTGCTAGAATTGCGCAGTTTGCCATGCAGGGGTTTATTGTATTTGCCCCTTACTATAGAGGAAACCGCGGCGGGGAAGGGAAAGATGAGTTTGCAGGAGCTGACCGCTATGATGCGGTTAACGCTGTTGACGTATTAAAGCAGTTTACCGATTGCGAGAATATCCATGTATACGGTTTTTCCCGCGGCGGTCTGATGGCATTATGGACGGCCGTTTTAAGAGAGGATATTGCCTCTGTCGTAACGTGGGCAGGTGTCTCGGATGCGGCAGCGACCTATTGGGAAAGGATGGATATGCGCAGGGGACTGAGGCGTGTCATTGGGGGGACACCGAAAAAAGTACCTGAGCGCTATGACGACCGGACACCGCTATTTGATATCAACAAAATAAAAGCACCGATTCTTATCATTCACGGCACGAGCGATCAGCATGTAGATATTGAGCACGCCTATCAGCTCGAATACTGCCTGCAGGATGCGGGGAAATTTTACGAAACATGGTATTCCTATGGATTGAAACATCATTACCCACCGGCTCTAAATAGAGAAACGGTCCGGGCTCTGTGTGGATGGATGAAAGGGAAAAGAATAGAAGAAGCAATGTAAATGTTTCAGGCGATAAGCCATAGGAAAGCACTTTTACTATTTTATACAGGAAAAGCGTTCAGTAGAATGAAATAAAGAAACGACAAGGAGCAGCCGCAAAGGCTGCTCCTTATTATATGAAAGAAGATTGCTATATGTTCGAAAAGCAGTGTCCGGTTATAGTAAAGGGCCGCCTTTTTTTTCGATTTCTTCAGCAACATCTTCAAATTTTTTGAAATTGTTTTTAAATAGCTCAGCTAGCTCAGCCGCTTTTTTGTCATATGCAGCCTTATCTGCCCAAGCCTCGCGTGGATTTAATACTTCAGTAGGTACACCTTCAACAGCTACAGGAATGTTTAATCCAAATACGCCGTCTTGAATTGTTTCCACATCATTTAGCTTACCATCAATTGCTGCACGAACCATTGTACGTGTATAAGAAAGCTTCATACGGGAACCTACGCCGTATTCGCCGCCAGTCCAGCCAGTGTTAACAAGGAATACTTGAGAACCGTGCTCGTCGATTTTTTTACCTAGCATTTCAGCATACACAGTTGCTGGAAGCGGTAGGAATGGAGAACCGAAGCATGTAGAGAATACTGGTTCCGGCTCTGTTACACCGCGTTCTGTACCAGCAAGCTTTGAAGTGAAGCCGCTTAAGAAATGATACATTGCTTGTTCTTTTGTTAATTTTGAAATTGGAGGCAATACGCCAAAAGCATCTGCAGTTAAGAAGATGATTGTTTTTGGATGGCCTGCAACAGATGGTGTAACAATATTATCAATGTAATGGATTGGATAAGCCGCACGTGTATTTTCAGTTAATGAACCGTCGTCATAGTCGCATGTACGTGTTTCCGGATGTACAGCAACATTTTCAAGAACAGTACCGAACTTGATGGCGTTGTATATTTCCGGCTCTTTTTCTGCAGAAAGATTAATAGTTTTTGCGTAGCATCCACCTTCAATATTGAATACGCCGTTATCAGACCAGCCATGCTCATCGTCACCGATCAGCTTGCGGTCAGCATCTGCCGATAAAGTCGTTTTACCAGTACCTGAAAGACCGAAGAATAATGCTACATCGCCTTCCTCACCTACATTGGCAGAACAGTGCATTGGGAAGATTCCTTGCTCTGGTAATAGGTAGTTCATAATACCGAAGATTGATTTTTTCATTTCACCAGCGTACTCTGTACCGCCGATAAGGATGATTCTTTTTTCTAATGATGTAATGATGAATGCTTCTGATGCTGTACCATCAACTGATGGATCAGCCTTGAAAGATGGTGCTGATACAATCGTGAACTGTGATTCGTGATTGGCTAATTCTTCAGCTGTTGGGCGGATGAATAATTGATGACAGAAAAGATTATGCCAAGCATATTCGTTTACAACTTGGATCGATAGCTGAGAGTCTTTGTCAGCTCCTGCAAATCCTTTGAATACGAATAACTCGTCTTTCTCTTTTAAGTAGTTGATCACTTTTACGTAAAGGTTGTCGAAAACTTCTGTCGAAATTGGCTTGTTCACTTTGCCCCAGCCAATTTTGTTTTTAGAAGACTCTTCTTCAACCATATATTTATCTTTAGGGGAACGGCCAGTGTATTTACCAGTTTCAGCACGTAAAGCGCCCTCTACTGTTAATGTAGCTTCCCCCCGTGATGTAGCCTTTTCAACTAATTCTGGTACACATAGTTGAACGTTAATATTTGCCCCGCTTAATAATTCCTTCAGTTCGTTGTTGATATCTACTGAATTCATCGATTAAATACCATCCTTTTTTATATAGTTCCCCTAGGTGAGGGAGGTTAGTGACTAATTCAAAAATAGTATAACACATTGATCTAAATAATCTATACTAATCATGAATTTATTTTTTGATTTTTTTATAAATCTTAAAACCATTATAAATCGTTTGACAAGATGAAACAAATTTCGTACCATGTAAAATTGAACGGATACTCTTATCCCGAGCTGGTGGAGGGTCAGGCCCTATGAAACCCGGCAACCTGCAATACGATTTTCGTAACGTGTTGGTGCCAACCTGATGCAAGGATTTATTCCTTGAACGATAAGAGTGAAAGGTAACGAAAACATGACTCCTTTCCTCATAATGAGCGAAGGGATTTTTTTGTTTTACTTTTGAAAAGAGCAGAATGAAGATTCATTGTTTATGCCATCCTCATGTAAGAGAGGATAAGTGGGACATGCTTCTCTTCATTATTCCGGGCCTTTCTAAATCCTCGTGTAAAAGTTAGCAGCGGCTTTTTTAATCCGTACGGGTAGACATACATGGGTAATGAGTACCGTATCAAATACGCGCTGTCGCGCAAGGTATTTTTAGGAGGAAGACAAATGACAAACCGTCGACTGTTTACATCAGAAAGTGTAACTGAAGGGCATCCAGACAAGATTTGTGACCAAATTTCAGATGCCATTTTAGATGCTATTCTAGCAGAAGATCCAAACGCTCGTGTTGCGTGTGAAACAACTGTTACTACAGGACTTGTATTAGTTTCCGGTGAAGTAACGACATCTACATACGTAGATATTAAGGGGATTGTGCGTGATACAGTAGAAAAAATCGGCTATACACGCGGGAAATACGGCTTTGATGCTGAAAACTTAGCAGTACTTGTAGCCCTTGGTGAGCAATCACCTGACATCGCACAAGGTGTTGACCAAGCGCTTGAAGCTCGTGAAGGTGCAATGACCGACGAAGAGCTAGAGGCAATTGGTGCCGGTGACCAGGGCTTAATGTTCGGCTATGCCTGCAACGAGACGCCGGAACTGATGCCGCTACCTATCAGTTTGGCGCATAAGCTGGCTCGCCGTTTAACTGAAGCTCGTAAATCAGGTGAACTGCCTTACTTACGTCCGGATGGAAAAACACAAGTGACTGTGGAATATGACGAGAACAATCAACCTGTACGTGTTGATACAATCGTTTTATCTACACAGCATGATGAAGAAGTCACATTAGAGCAAATCCAAAAAGACATCAAAGAAGTGGTAATCAATAAAGTAGTACCCGCAAACTTAATTGATGTAAACACAAAATATTTCATTAACCCAACAGGCCGGTTTGTTATTGGCGGGCCTAAAGGAGATGCAGGGCTTACTGGCCGTAAAATCATCGTTGATACGTACGGTGGTTATGCACGTCACGGCGGCGGTGCTTTCTCTGGTAAGGATGCCACAAAAGTTGACCGTTCGGCAGCCTATGCAGCGCGCTATGTTGCTAAAAACATTGTAGCGGCAGGTCTTGCAGATCGTGCTGAAGTACAGCTTGCTTATGCAATCGGGGTAGCTCGTCCTGTATCGATTGCAGTCGATACATTCGGTACCGGCAAAGTAGAAGAAAGCAAAATCGTGGAATGGGTACGTGAACTGTTTGATTTACGACCAGCCGGCATCATTAAAATGCTTGACCTGCGTCGTCCGATTTATAAGCAAACAGCGGCGTATGGACATTTTGGCCGTACAGACCTGGATGTACCATGGGAGAAAACGGACAAGGCTGAGGCTCTTCGCGAAAAAGCCGGTCTATAATAGAGGTATGCCGAATAAAAAAGGCCGTCACTGGATGTGGCGGCTTTTTTAGCTCGTAAGAACAAGGCGTGGGATAAGTAAATGATACTTACTCTTTTTAACTATATATTATAGCCGGCATAAAGATTTAGGCAGTTTGATAGCCTGAGACTTATCCTTTCATTTCTGAGAAGTCTTGAAATATATTATATAATAGAAAAAAGCCGCCAATAGGCGAGCTTCCTGCTTGTTACTTTTGAAGTGATTTATAATATTTCCCTTTTTCTACATACTCTCGGATGATCCGGTCCATGTCTTCGCGGTCCTCCGGGGTAATTTCACGGATGACCTTTGCCGGACTGCCCATTGCCAGCGAGTTAGGAGGGATTTTTTTGCCGGGCGGGACAAGACTGCCGGCTCCGATAAACGCACCCTCTCCGACTTCCGCACCGTCTAGAATAATGGAGCCCATGCCGATCAGGGCCCGTTTACGGATGATACAGCTATGTAATGTCACCTGATGGCCGACTGTTACTTCATCTTCAATAATAAGAGGGCGATTAGGACTTTGGTGAAGACAGCTCAAATCCTGAATACTGACACGGCTGCCTATAACGGTTGGCGCTACATCCCCCCGAATGACAGTATTAAACCAGATTGTCGTTTCCGCACCGATTGTAACGTCGCCTGTAATGGTAACATAATCAGCGACAAAGGCAGATGGGTCTATGTTTGGAATTTGATCTTTATAAGGGTAAATCATATTCTTTCGCCTCATTTCAAGCTAATATATAATAATCGTAACAAATAGTAAGAAATAAATAAACAAACTTTTCTAATAACAATGAATGAGAATTTTAGGAGGAAGGCTAATGTGGAAATGGGATGCTGAGGAGCAGCCAAAAGCGGTTGTAGCAATTTTTCATAGTGCGTATGAGCATCACGCCTGGTATGCGTGGCTTATTGAAAAGTTACGCGGCTCAGGATTTCACGTTGTAATGGGAGATTTACCAGGGCATGGGGAGCAGGGGAAAAATCACCGCTATCATGATGAGGATTTTCAGGAATACTATACTTACGCAAAACAGTTAATTCAAGTTGCCCAAACAGAAGATTTACCAGTATTCATAATAGGGAACGGGCTAGGAGCGACTATTGCTGCACGTGCAGTATTTCGTAATAAGCTGGACTGCGCAGGTCTCATTATGGTGTCACCTTGGCTTCACCTGAAACTAGAACCCGGGAAGCTTTCGAAAGCCTTATCGAGCCTTAGTGCTATTACTTCAAACGTCAAACTAAAACATGAAATCACCTATAATACATTGACGCGTAATTTTGAGGTGTATGAGGAAATGAAAGATGAGGTACCGTTTAATACAGTTGTCACTGTAAAATGGTACCGGGAATTGCAGCAGCTGATGAAAATGTGGAAGGACCCCGAAGTAAGGCTGCCGACTTTACCGGTCCTCCTCATGACGGGCGGGCGTGATAGCATTACAGATACAGCAGCTTCAAAGCAATGGCTGATGCAGCAAAATCTTTCCCACTTTCAATATAAGGAATGGAAAGACAGTTTAAGCAGCCTCTTTTTTGAAATGGAGCGCGAAGAAATTTTCCAGCTGACAAAAGATTTTATGAATAATAGTTTACGATCCCTCGGTTATATTATCCCGTAAAAAAGCGCAATGAACAGATCGTTCATTGCGTTTTTTATTATTCTTCAAAAGGTGAAAAAATAATATTCTAAATTTTTCAAAAATTAGTTGAATGTATAGGTATTCTGTAATATAGTGGATTTCAAAATAATAAAATATTTCAAAGCAAAGGGGGGCGTTATATGGAAGATGTAGTTGGTTTTCTGAATAATTTTTTCTGGGGACCTTGGTTTATCTATGGAATCATGTTGATTGGACTTTTTTTCTCTATAATTACCAGATTCCTGCAAGTTCGCCATATTAAAGAAATGTTCGTGTTAATGTTTAAAGGGGAAAAATCAGAAAAAGGAATTTCTTCTTTCCAAGCTTTATCTATCGCACTTTCGGGGCGTGTAGGGACAGGTAATATTGCGGGGACGGCAACAGCAATTGGGATGGGTGGACCAGGTGCAGTATTCTGGATGTGGCTCATTGCCTTTATTGGGGCTGCAACAGCTTATGTGGAATCTACATTAGCTCAGATTTACAAAGAAGAAAAAGAAACGGAGTATCGAGGCGGGCCAGCCTTTTATATCGAAAAGGGAATGGGCCAAAAATGGTTTGCGGTGATCTTCGCTGTAGCCGCATTACTCGCAATGCTCATTTTGATGCCCGGCGTTCAATCGAATGCGATAGCCGTTGCAATGAACAATGCATTCGGGATTGAGTACTGGATTATCGGTCTTATTATTGCTATTTTACTTGGTGTCATTATTATCGGCGGGGTTAAATCGATTGCGAATGCAGCACAGGTGATCGTGCCATTTATGGCATTAGCGTATGTTTTAATGGCTCTTGTTATTGTGGTCCTTAACATAAGTGAAGTACCTGGTGTTATTGCACTGATCTTCTCCAGTGCCTTTGGAGCGCAGGAAATATTCGGGGGGATTATTGGTTCGGCTATTGCCTGGGGGGTTAAACGAGGCATTTACTCAAATGAAGCCGGTCAAGGTACAGGTGCCCACCCAGCAGCTGCTGCGGAAGTTTCACACCCGGCAAAGCAAGGATTAGTGCAAGCGGCTTCTGTTTATATCGATACATTATTAATCTGTTCAGCTACTGCATTTATGATTTTATTTACAGGCATGTATAATGTACATGACGAAAGTGCTGATAAAGTACAGGTAACGGTAGATGGAGAGGCATACATGGTAGACGGCGAGCCATATGAAATTTATCCTACCCTTTTCACTGGGGAATTTGGTAAAGATGATTATACAGGTGAGGCACAAGTTTCTTATGCGCAGTCAATTAAAGAAGGGGCAGCGTATACACAATTTGCGGTAAATGAATCATTGCCAGGCTTTGGGGCGCCATTTGTAGCGATTGCGTTATTCTTCTTTGCCTTTACAACGATTATGGCATATTACTATATTGCGGAAACGAATGTTGCTTATTTGTTCTCCGGCCAGGCAGAAAAGATTGGGATTTGGATTGCAAAATTTGTGATCATCGTAGCAGCCTTCTACGGCACGATACGTACATCCGATCTAGCCTGGGCGATGGGGGATGTCGGTCTAGGGCTCATGGTATGGATTAACGTCATAGCCATCCTGATTATTATGAAACCTGCTATTGTCGCATTAAAAGATTATGAGAAGCAAAAGAAGGAAGGCAAGGATCCTGTATTTGACCCTACTAAGCTAGGCATTAAAGGGGCAACATTCTGGGAAGAGCGCAATAAAAAATAAAGAAATAACTGCTGCTTCAGATTTTTGAAGCAGCTTTTTTA
>DEQA01000007.1 GCA_002359075.1 Planococcaceae bacterium UBA3378 | reverse complement strand
TCGCTTCCTGTTTCCACTGCCACCTCATGACGGATTCCTTCGCCTTCCGGTAACACAAGTTTCGTGATTTTCCCAGGTGAAGGGAAGAAAGTGACCGGATGCTCGGCATAAATACGCACTTCAATCGCATGCCCTTTTTTCTTGATGTCCTCTCTTGTGAAGGCCAGCTTTTCACCATATGCCACCTTGAGCTGCTGCTCGACAAGGTCCAGCCCTGTAATTTCTTCTGTCACCGGATGCTCCACTTGTAGTCTTGTATTCATCTCAAGGAAATAGAAGTTTTGATCCCGGTCTACTAAAAATTCGATTGTGCCTGCATTTGTATAGCCGATATGTTTTGCTGCATTCACCGCTGCATCTAGCATTTTCGTGCGTGTCTGTTCTGAAATAAACGGAGAAGGCGCTTCCTCCACAACTTTTTGGTTGCGGCGCTGGATCGAGCATTCACGCTCGTATATCGGAACGACATTTCCATGTGTATCAGCCAGCACCTGTACTTCTACATGATGGGGCTCTGCAATAAACTTCTCTATGAACATCGTGCCGTCCCCAAAAAAGCTTTGGGCCCTTTTTTGATTCCCTTCAAACGCTTTTTGCAGTTCCTCTTCATTGTTCACGAGCTGCATCCCAATTCCGCCGCCGCCTGCTGAAGCCTTCAGCATCACTGGATAACCAATGTCTTCAGCAACTTTTGCTGCTTCTTCTGTATCCGCAATCGGCTCATTGACACCCTGCACAATCGGGACCCCTGCCTGCTGCATTGTTTTACGTGCTTCGAGCTTGCTGCCCATTGACTGAATGACGTCAGATTTTGGTCCGATAAATGTCAGCCCGGCTTCCTCAACCCGTTTTGCAAAAGCCGCGTTTTCCGATAACAGTCCGTAGCCTGGATGAACAGCATCCGCACCTGTCTGCTTTGCTACATCTAAAATAGCATCAATGTTTAAATAGCTTTGTGCAACAGGCGGTTTACCGATACAGAAGCTTTCTGTCGCTTCTTTTACATGAAGGCTGTTCGCATCTGCCTCTGAATAGACTGCAACCGTTTTAATGCCTAGTCTTTTACATGTTCTAATAATGCGGCGGGCAATTTCTCCCCGATTTGCGATAAGTACTTTTTTGAACATATGGAAACCTCCCTATTGCAATGTTTTCGCAAAGCCAGCAAATTGTTCGCGAAGCTTGAACTTTTGTATTTTTCCTGAAGCTGTCATAGGATAGCTGTCGATGAAAAAGATATAGCGCGGAATTTTATGTCTTGAAATTTTTCCATTGCAAAATTCCTTGATTTCTTCTTCTGTCGCTATTTGTCCCTCTTTTAGGATAATCCATGCCACAGCTTCCTCTCCGTATTTCTCATCTGGTACACCGGTTACTTGCACATCGAGTACTTTCGGGTGTTGGTAAAGGAATTCTTCAATCTCACGAGGATATACATTCTCTCCACCCCGGATAATCATATCCTTCAGCCGCCCTGTTACACGAACATAGCCGTTTTCATCCATTGTTCCTAAGTCACCTGTATGCAGCCAGTGATCTGAATCGATTGCTTCTTTTGTCGCTTCGGGATTATTGTAATACCCTTTCATCACGACATAGCCCCGGGCACAAATTTCCCCCTGCTCACCTCTAGGCACTTCTTCGTTTGTACCAGGTTTGACAATCTTCACTTCTACATTCGGCAAAGCACGGCCAACTGTTTCTACTTTTAGATCGAGCGGGTCATCCGCCCTTGTTTGTGTCAGTACCGGTGAGGATTCTGTCTGACCGTAGCAAATGGTCACATCTTTCATGCCCATTATATTGATGACGCCTCTCATAACCTCGATCGGACAATTGGAACCCGCCATAACACCTGTGCGTAACGTGGATAGGTCAAATTCCTTAATATTCGGTAAATTCAATTCGCTGATAAACATTGTTGGAACGCCGTGCAGCGCCGTACATTTTTCTTTTTCAACCGTTTGGAGTACTACTTCCGGCTGGAATTCCTGAATAGGTACCATTGTGCCTCCTGCTGACACGATGGACAATGTGCCGATTACACAGCCGAAGCAATGGAAAAATGGTACCGGTATGCATAAACGGTCTTCATGTGTAAGCTTCATGCATTCTGCAATGTTGATTGCATTATTGATCAAATTCGAATGTCTCAGCATGACACCTTTCGGGAAGCCGGTCGTTCCGGATGTATATTGAATATTAATGACATCCTCATATGTTAAGGATTGTTTACGCTGCTCTAGTTGTTCATCTGACACTACGGCACCATTTGCTAAAAATTCCTCATAGCTGAATGTCCCGGGATACTTCCTATCACTAATGACAACGACGGTTTCCAAAAGCGGCAGGCGGGCACTTTGCAGGTTTCCAGGCTCGCATTCTCTCAGCTCCGGACAAAGTTCATATAATGTATCGATAAAGGAATGGTCGCGGAATTGATCAATTAATATGATCGCTTTTGTATCCGATTGCTTCAGCAAAAATTCCAGCTCGCTCGCCCGGTAATTCGTATTCACTGTGACAAGTGGGGCACCCATTTTACCCGATGCAAACTGGAGTCCCGGCCACTCGGGTACGTTTGTTGTCCATACCGAAAAATGATCACCCTTTTTAAGTCCAGCCGCCATGAGAGCTTTTGCTGCTAAATCGCTGTGTTTGTTGAACTGGGCATAAGTTAATCGGTAATTCCGGTCTGCATAAACTAAAGCCTCCCGATCCGGATATAATGCTGCCTTTTCTTCCAGTAGCTCGCCAAGCGTTTGATAAACCAATTCTGCCATACGCACTTCTCCCCCTGTTTATTTTTCAATGTTCTAACAGCCGAGCTGACGGGAAATGACTAACCGCTGAATTTCCGATGTTCCCTCGCCGATTTCCATCAGTTTGATATCACGAAGGTGGCGTTCTACATCATATTCAGCCATATAGCCATAACCACCATGGATCTGGATTGCCTGATTACATGTGCGGAAGCCCATTTCCGAAGCAAATAGCTTTGCATATGCAGCTTCTTTTTTGAACGGCTTGCCGTTATCTTTTAACCATGCTGCTTTCATCACCATATTGCGAGCCAATTCAATTTCCATTGCCATATCTGCCAATTTAAATTGGATTGCCTGTAATTTAGAGATTGGTTTTCCGAATTGTACACGCTCCTTTGAATACTGTAATGCCTTTTCAAATGCAGACTGTGCAATGCCGACAGATAATGCTGCAATTGAAATACGTCCACCGTCCAATGTGTTTAAAAATTGGCCGAAGCCTTTCTTTTCATCTCCTAGTACATTTTCACGGGGTACACGGACGTTTTCCAAAATGATTTCACATGTATTGGATGCACGGACGCCCATTTTTTGATACTCGGAACGGATTGTTACCCCCGGAGTGTCAGTAGGAACGATGATGGCTGTAATAATATTTTTGCCACGCTCATCCTTACCTGTAACAGCTGTCACGACTATCTGGCGCGCATAGCTCGCATTTGTAATCCAGCACTTCTCGCCGTTAATCACCCATTCATCGCCTTCTAAATATGCCTTTGTGCGTGTCCCTCCTGCATCAGATCCGGCATTTGGCTCTGTCAGTCCGAACGAGCCCAGTGTCTTCCCCTGTGCCATTGGAACAAGGTATTCCTGCTTTTGCTCCTCAGTTCCAAAGTTATAAAAAGGGGCTGCCCCTAGGCTGACTGCAGCTGCATAGCTCAAGCCCGTACCGCCGCATGCTCTGCCGATTTCTTCAACGGCTAATGCATAGGAAATGGTATCTCCACCAGAACCTCCGTATTCTTCGGGAAATGGAATACCGAATAATCCAATCTCTGCCATTTTATCAAAGCTTTCTTTTCGAAATTCGTGCTTCTCGTCAAGCTCCCGTGCATGCGGTGCAATTTCAGCCTGTGCAAACTCTCTGACCATATCGCGAATCATTTGCTGTTCTTTTGATA
>DEQA01000292.1 GCA_002359075.1 Planococcaceae bacterium UBA3378 | reverse complement strand
CATCCCATACTCCCCCAATATTCTAGATGTTGTTTAGAAAATGCTTAATAATACTAGATTATCGGTCGGGAGAAATTATGTCAATATATTTTAAAAAATCAAAATTTTAATTATATTAACTTTCCTGGACTTAGTAGCAAAATTAGTTGGATATACCCATTTACCAAAACTCATTGAGCATATTTTGTATAATCCTTCTGATAATATGTCAAGTCCTGGATTCATAAAAAAACTATCTAAAGAAAAACATGGCTCATTATTCTATTAATATTCTGGCTTCTGCGGATATTCGTATTGTCTTTTATTTAATAGAAAGGCAAATGATATAATATGAAACTTTAGAATCATACTATTTTTCCCGTTGTCCTGTATTTTATAGCTTTTGCTTTACTACATATTGGGCAGGATGATCTGTACTTTTGTCCCAGCGCCTATTTGAGAATGTATCCTCACACCGTAATCCGTTCCGTAATATAATTTCACACGCTCATCCACATTTTGAATACCTACTCCCCCGAGTTTTGCAACAGCTCCTTCTACTTCTTGTGCTTCATCGGCATGAAACCCTACACCATTATCTTCTACTTGTAATACAATGCCGCCTTCATCCCGCGCAGCACTTATGACGACTTGGCCTGTACCTTCTAAAGGACGGATTCCGTGATAAATGGCATTTTCAACAATTGGCTGAAGTAAAATTTTCGGTATACGCACTTCCGCTACATCATCCTCACATTCAATTTGATACTGCAGCTTCTCGCCGTAACGCTCCTTTTGAATAAACAAATACTGCCGTACATGATCAAGCTCTTTTGCAATTGTCGTCAACTCATTCCCGCCGTTTAGCGATAAACGGAAAAACTGCGCCAGTGCTTTTGTCATCTCAATCACTTTATCACTCTCATTAAATTCGGCCATCCATACAATCGTATCCAGTGCATTGTACAGAAAATGCGGGTTGATTTGACTGTGGAGCACATTAATTTCAGACGTCCGCAAACGTTTTTCTTTCTCCTTGATTTCTTCCATCAGCTGCTCGATCCGCTCAAGCATATCGTTAAAATGCCTGCTTAAACTTTCTGCCTCAAAACAGCCTTTCTCATCTACAGGCACCTTTACCAATCCATGTTCAATGTCCTGCATCGCTTGTTCAAGGCGCTGAAAAGGCTTTGTAATTCGACCCGCAAACACCGCGACGCTGCAGGCCGCTAAAAGAAATAAAATCGACCCAATAAGCAGGAAAATCTCCAGCAGCTGCCGCTTTATTATCACAAGCCCATCCTGTGAAGAAACACCAACAAACGTCCAGTCCGCATTATGTAGTTGATACGTATGTGTTAATGTATTTTCATTTTGATCATAGCTTTCTTTATCTGCCACAATTTGCTGCAAAACTTTTTGTTTTTTTGGTTGTTCAAAATAAGCCGAATCTTTATGATAAACGACTTCCCCCCGCTCATTTAAAATAAACGAAAAACCATTCTTCCCTAAATCTAAATTTTCTAGAAAATCTTCAATGACCCGATACTGAATATCGATCAGCAAAACACCAATATTCCCGCCCTTTTGATCTGTAATTTCCCGGCTGATCGAAATGACCCAATTGTCCTTGTCCATTGAAAACTGCTGCATTCTTGCTGACGTCAATACAGGCATGGAGCCGCTGTGGACTGCTTTTACATACCAGTCTTCCTTCATCATATTGCTGGACATCCCCATAATCAGTCCCTGCTCATTGGAAATGACTTCCCCGTCTTTACTAACAAGCACGACGGACTGGATATACGAATCTGTTGCCATCGTGTTATCAATCATTTGTAAAATAGATGCCTTTACAGAAGGATCCCGCTCTGTATCTGAAAAATAAGCGATGAGCTGTGGGTTACCGGCGAATATCCCCGATACTGCCTTCAACCGTTCAATATACAATTCAATATACATCCCGCTCTTTTCTACGGCGGTTTTCGTACTCGTTGTCGTTTCATTTAGTACGACTGAAGAGATACTTACATACAAGATGACTCCCATTAGCCCTAAACTAACAGCACTCACTTTTAAATAATGGAAGGCTATTTGGACACGTAGTTTACGCAGCTTCATTCTCTCGCCCTCTCTCGAAATTGGTTTGGCGAACAAGCCCATTTTCGTTTAAAGGAAGCACTAAAATAATTGGGATCTTCAAAGCCCACTGCTGCAGCAATTTCATATACTTTCATGTCGGTGCTAAGTAAATAGATTTTTGCTCTCTCCAGCCGGGTCGTCAGCAGGTAATCCTGAAATGTCTTTCCATACAAATTTTTAAATAACGTACTTGTATAGGATGGAGTAAGCGCGAGCTGCTTCGCTAAATAGGATAGCGAGAAATTCGGATTGCCGATATTTTTTTCGATCTCTTTTTGCATTTTTACTTTATATCCTGCATCCTGCAGCTGCACCTCACTCAGCATTTCCTCCACTACCTTTGTGACAGCTTGCTGATGTTGATTCGCCTGCAGCTTATCGATCAGTTTTTGCAATGTTTCCTGGATCTCTTTTCTGGAAACGGGCTTTAACACGTAATCATCAATGCCCGCTTTTAGAGCCGTCACAGCATAATCAAAATGATCATATCCCGTGATCATGGCAATCTTTACGTCTGGTTTTAAACTTTTGGCAGCAGCCGCAAAATCCAATCCGTTTAGTTTCGGCATATTAATGTCCGCCAGTACAAGTTCGGGCAGGTGCTCCTGAAAACAAGCCAGGGCTTCCTCCCCGTTGGCTGCTTCATACACTTCTGAAATACCAAGCGCCTCAAAATCAACAAAGGATCGAATTCCCCTAATAATAATCGGTTCATCGTCCACCACCAACAATCGATACATTTAACCACCTCTTTCTCAACACTAAGAGGGAACACGGCCAAAACACCATATTCCCTCCCCACCATTATTTTACTAAATGCAGTAAATAGCCGTACCCTAAATCTTCCATATCTTCTTTGGCAATAAATTCGATGGATGCACTATTAATGCAATAACGTAAGCCCCCTCTGTCTTTCGGTCCATCAGGGAACACATGCCCTAAATGACTGTTACCAGATCGGCTTCTTACTTCTGTACGAATCATATTATAACTTGTATCCTCATATTCTACGACCACTTCCGGTGCAATTGGTTTCGTAAAGCTGGGCCAGCCGCACATGGAATCATATTTGTCTGTAGAAGAAAACAGCGGTTCGCCTGTTGCTACATCCACGTAAATACCAGGCTCAAAGAAATCCCAGTACTCATTTGAAAACGCCCGCTCTGTATCACTTCCCTGCGTTACTTCGTACTGCTCTTTTGTTAATTTGGCCTTCAGTTCTTCATCACTTGGCTTTGGATACAACGCTTCATCTATAAGCGATGGGATGTCCTGGTCTTCTAACGTATCAAACTCCACATGACAATAACCATTCGGATTTTTTTCCAAGTAATCCTGGTGATAATCCTCTGCTAAACTAAAATTATGAAGCGGTTCAACCTCTGTCACAATCGGTTTGTCATACCGTTCCTGCTCTTTTGCCATGACTTTCTCAATGACAGGAACATCTTCTTCATTTGTATAGTAAATGCCCGTCCGGTATTGGGTACCGCGGTCATTCCCTTGCTGGTTTAGTAGTGTTGGATCAATAATTAAAAAGAAATGCGTCAGGATTTTTTCTAAATCAACGTGCTCCGGATCATAACGAACATGGACCGTCTCTGCATGGCCTGTATTGTTTCGAATCACTTCTTCATACGTTGGATTTTCCGTATTGCCATTCGCATAACCTGACGTTACATCATATACACCGTACACACGTGCCATATAGGCTTCCACTCCCCAGAAGCATCCGCCTGCCAGGTAAATATCGGATAGGTTTTCCTCATCAAAACTCAGTCCGGTGTTTGGGTTCTCCGGAAATTTGGATGCAGCAGCGGATGGTTTTGCCCCGCCCGCATTTGATACAAGCTCACTTCCGCATCCTGCAAGTAAGCACAGCACGATCCCTACACAAACGAACCAAATGTTTTTCATTTCTTCACCCTCACTTTATATTCGCAAATTTGTTCATAATATCACTGTTTGCGGCATGGCCGGGAAGAACCTCTATCAATTCCCCGTTTGTTCCGATATAAGCGGATGTAGGATAGCCCCGTACCCCGTATTTTTTAGCGATTTCGCCGTCTTCATCTAATAACACAGTGATGTTTTCTGTATTTTCTACTCCTTTAAACCATTTCACAAAGGCAGCACGATCTTTTTCATTATTAAAATTCGGCGATACAATGGTCAGTACTTTAAAATCCTTGGCCTCCGCCGGCAGTTCATTTAACTCTTCCAACCCCGCTAAACAAATAGAACACCACGATGCCCAAAACTTCACATAAACCTTATCATTTTTATAATCTGAAAGGCTTACTGTATTGCCATTGACATCCTCTAATTCAAAATCCGCTGCCCCGCTGCTTTCTGTTTGCGTATCACCGCAGGCAGCAAGCAGCAGCACAGCCAAACAAACGATCCACCATCTCTTCAAGCTGTTTCCCTCCTTCATTGCGGAAATATGGTCAGTAAAAAATTCAAATTATTTGTCATTAGCACGATGCCCATCAACACGATCAGCACCCCGCCGGCAATTCGGATTTTATCAAGATGCGGGTGCAATTTTTTCATTTGTTGAAGGAGCATATCTGAAAAAACCGCCATCAATACAAAGGGGATTAATAAACCAAGTGCATAAACAAACATAAGAAGCGCCCCGTATGTCGCATGTCCTTCACTTGCTGACAAGCCTAATACAGCACCTAAAATCGGCCCGATACAAGGTGTCCACCCAATACTAAAGGTGAATCCAAGTAAATAGGCTCCTACATAATCCCGTTTATCACTTCTCTTTAACGACACTTTCTTCTCTTTATTTAATAGAGCCAGTTGAAAAAGACCGATTTGATGAAGACCAAGCAGTATGACGATTACACCACAAACAGGCAGCACCCAGTCTGCGTATAAAAGCGAGCCTAAATAGCCGGCGCCAAAGCCCAGAAGGACAAAACTGGTAGACAGCCCCAAAACAAATACAATTGTTTTCAGGAGTAAGCGCCCATTCAATTGAAATTTCTTTGTGATGAACCGGGAGCCATTTTCATTTGTAGAAAGTATCGAAAGATAAACGGGAAGCAACGGAACAATACACGGCGATAAAAAAGAAAGCATCCCCGCAACAAATACCGAACTAAGTAAGAGCTGCTCACCACCCATAACCACACCACCTTTTATTCTCTACCTCTATCCTATAGAAAAAGGAAAAAACTGAACATAGAATGATTTACACTAAATCTTAGAAATGATTGGATTGTGGCAAATTTCATCACAGATGGCGATCTTCACAATAACAGGCATTATGGATGTGGATTCTATCCGAGAGGTAACGGGTACAAATTGTGAGCTCTTTTTGTCATGCTTTTTTCTCTTTATATTGAAAACACTTTGATGAAAAAAAAGCACAGGGAAGACGAGGAGACGGAGGTCATACTCATGGAAAAATGTCATGAACGCAAAAAAATCCTGTGCGTTCAACATCGCACAGGATTCATCGTCACGAAGGTGGATGAACGTCAATTCCAGACTGCCCCACCTTCAACGAAGCCTAAAAGCACATCAGCATATTTTATTGATCAGCTTGTTTTTGCTTATTTTCCAAATACTCCGCACGTATTTTTTCAATTTGCTGCTTTTTATCAAATTTGGCCGGCTTATTTTTTTCATGATACTTCGCCACGGCCATCTTCCCTTTCGTATCCAATTGATATTTTCCCATTTTGTTCACCTGCTTTTCTTGTCTTTCAAGAGAATTTATTCAACACATATCATATACCTTATTTTACGGAAGCGTACTTTTTTGGTGGCTGTTATAGTAAAACAAGTTACTCCGGTTACTATGTGTAATACTTTAGTTACTAACTGCTACAGATTGATTTTCATATTGTTTGTCTGCAATAGCGCGAATAATCAAGTCGGCTACATCCGCCCGGGAAATAGAACGCCCCTTATCCGGAATGCCTGTTATCGTTTCACGGTACTTCCCTGTGTATGGCTTATCCGTTAAGCTGAGCGGGCGGACGATGGTATAAGTTAAAGCGTTTTTCTTAATTTCCGCTACGGCATTATGATGATCTGCCAGCACATTTCCCAGTAATTTCATTGTGATTTTCCCTGCAATACCTGGTATTTCATTGTCAATACCCGCAGAGGCCATGTAAATGATCCGCTCTACATGATGTTCTTTCATAGCTGCTACGATATTGCTTGTCATTTCATACAATACCGTCGTTTTCTTTAATCCTTTGTCTGAACCCAGACAGGAAATAACAAGCTCTTTTCCTTTCATTGCATCACTGACAGCCTTTTTATCGGTTGCCTGCCCTTCAACAATCTGTAAATTTTCATGCTGTATTG
>DEQA01000008.1 GCA_002359075.1 Planococcaceae bacterium UBA3378 | reverse complement strand
CCTGCTGTACTCGTGGCTGTAGGGGACGAAGTTGCATCAGGCATGCTTTGGAAACCTTTGTACAGCTTGAAAAGGGCAGGGAGATTTTTTAGCATCGGCATGGCTTGTTGAACATATGGAGCATACGTTTGGGCAGTTTGCATAAACTGACCGGTAGATTGTAAAAATTGTTCGATTCGGGATGTGGAGGCGGCTGCTCCGACTGCGCCGAGTGCTCCGGCTGCTTCAGCGGCGTTTGGGATATTGCCCATGTTCGGCAAATTTCCTACACCTTGGACATTACCCATGTTTGGCATCTGGGGCATCTGCGGCATCCGGGGCATTTGTGGCATATTCGGTATATAATTTGGCATAGGAGGAGGACCGATCGGCATTCGATATGGATTGTTTCGATAAAACGGATACATGCTTTTCTCCTTTCGTTCGCATTAATAATTGACGCAATGCTTGATTAAAGCTATCATATGCAAATGGTCTACTAAATGTCCGTTTCATGTTACAATAGGAAAGATGTAAGAGGAGTGAGTAAATGTCAAAATATACAGATTATCAATTCAAGCCATTTTTGCAGGACGCCATTGCAGAACTGGGTTTTAAAGAACCGACACCAATTCAAAAAGAAATGATCCCGCTTGTATTAAAAGGGAAAAGCGCCATTGGACAAGCGCATACAGGTACAGGGAAAACACATAGCTTTTTACTGCCGATTGTTGAGCGTATTGCTGAGGAAAGACAGGAAGTGCAGGCGGTCATTACATCTCCTACGCGCGAGCTGGCGCAGCAGATTTTTGATGCCCTTCAGCAACTGATCGAAAAAACATCGATTCAGGCAAAGCTGTTTATCGGCGGGACGGATAAGCAGCGTTCCATCGATAAATTAAAAACACAGCCTCATATTGTGGTAGGGACGCCTGGCCGGATTAGAGACTTGGTGAAAGAAGGGGCTCTTCTTGTACATACCGCCCCTATTTTAGTAGTAGACGAAGCCGATCTGGCATTTGATATGGGCTTCATCGAAGATATTGATGGCTTTGCTTCCCATATGCCGGAGAAGTTGGAGATGTTTGTTTTCTCCGCTACGATTCCCGAGAAGCTTCAGCCTTTCCTGAAGAAGTATATGGACGCTCCTGTTCATATTCAAATGAATGACAAACGCCCGGTCGCAGAAAATATTGAATTCGTGCTTGTGCCGGTGCGTTCGAAGTCTCGTAATGCCCGACTGATGGACGTTATTAAAGGAATTAATCCGTTCCTGGCGGTCATTTTTTGTAATACGCGTAAAACAGCGGAGCATGTCGCAGGATACCTGGCCGAGCAGGGTGTGCGTGCAGGCCAGATCCACGGGGATTTAAGCCCGCGTGACCGTAAAAAAATGATGAAGCAAATCCGTGATTTGGAGTTCCAGTATATTGTAGCGACAGACCTTGCTGCCCGCGGGATCGATATTCAAGGAATTTCTCATGTCATTAACTATGAAATCCCGGAAGATCTTGAATTCTTCATTCACCGTGTTGGACGGACAGCCCGGGCAGGAAATAAGGGGACGGCGATTACGCTTTACCAGCCTGAGGATGAGGATGCACTGGCACGGGTCGAAAAAATGGGTATCCCATTTGTGCAAAGAGATGTGAAAAACGGTGAATGGACAGATTTGAAAGACCGTCATCAACGTAAAAACCGTGTAAAACAAGAAAATGAGATTGACTTAAAAGCTAAGGCGTTAGTTCGAAAGCCGAAGAAAGTAAAACCGGGTTACAAGCGTGCAATGAAGTGGGAAATGGATAAAATCAAAAAACGCGAACGCCGTATAAAAAACCGCGGAAAAAAATAATAAAAGTATCTCATAGAAAAGCCGATTTCCGGCTTTTCTATTTTTAGGAGGAGTAACGAATGCTGATTGGTTCACATGTTTCGATGAGTGGTAAAAAAATGCTGCTGGGTGCGAGTGAAGAGGCCCTTTCTTACGGAGCGAACACATTTATGATTTATACGGGTGCTCCGCAGAATACACGCCGTAAATCCATTGCTGAATTAAATATTATGAACGGTTTGCTTCATATGAAGGAAAATGGCTTGTCAAATATCATAGTCCATGCTCCGTATATCATCAATCTCGGAAATACAACAAAGCCGGAAACATTTGAGCTTGGCGTTACGTTCCTGCAGGAAGAAATCAAGCGTACAGCGGCGCTTGAAGCAGGGCAAATCGTGCTGCATCCAGGTGCTCATGTAGGTGCCGGAGCGGATGCAGGTATTGCAAAAATTGTAGAGGGCTTAAATGAAGTGCTGTCAGATGAACAGCCTGTACAGATTGCGCTGGAGACAATGGCCGGAAAAGGCTCGGAAATCGGCCGTACATTTGAGGAACTGGCGCGGATCATAGACGGAGTTACACATAATGAGCGTTTATCAGTATGTTTCGATACGTGTCACGTACATGACGGCGGATATAATATTGTGGAGGACTTCGACGGGGTGCTGAATGAATTCGATAAAATCATTGGTCTGGACCGTCTGAAAGTGCTGCATATCAATGATTCGAAAAATGTCTGCGGTGCTGCCAAGGACCGTCATGAAAACATCGGCTTTGGGGAAATCGGGTTTGAAGCGCTGTCATATATTGTGCACCATCCGCAGCTAATGCATATCCCGAAAATTTTAGAAACACCTTTTGTCGGACCGGATGCTAAAAATAAGAAGGCTCCGTACACGGCAGAAATCGCCATGCTGCGCGATGGCGTATTCCGTCCGGAGGAGATTGAATCACTCCGCGGTGAAAAAGAAGATATTGCTGGTTCGCTGTCTTAATCTATGAACCTGTAGTTCGAAGACCGAAAGTGCCGTCAATGGGCATTTTCGGTCTTTTTTCATGAATGTCGGGAGATAGAAAGCGTTCGCACTATAAAATTTTTTAGTATGATTAGGATAAGTTTAGGAGAGAAATGATTGTGAGAAGGGAAGAAGGAATGGGGTTTTTTGGGTTTTACCCGGAATCTAGAGTTGATAAAACTGTTTTATAATAATTTGTTTGGGCGGGTGACTCCTTGGGGATCAGCACGTGCTTAAAAGTCCAATGGTTTTGAGATACTCCCCGAAACCATTTAGCTGGGTCGTGTTCCGAGAAGACGTTAAGCCGAAACGGAAATTTACTTCACGTTATAGTTATAAACCAATTTTTCGAAAAATTCCCATAGTAAAATGGTATAGTAAGAAGGGGAGGGACGAGATGAAAAAGAATATTTTTATTGCAGTAATCGCGCTTATGACCGCTTTTGCTTCAGTATTGCTGCCGTCACAGACAGAAGCCGCTATGAATTTGAGCGGGGCTGTTAGTAAAAGCCTGGGCAATACAGGAGTGGGAGTTTCTGTACGTGACGGGGAAACAGGGCAGATCCTATATGAGTATTATGGGAATATGGCAAGAAAACCAGCATCAAATATGAAGCTGCTGACAGGAGCTGCAGCACTTTCTCTATTAGGGGAGAATTACCAGTATGAAACTTCGTTATACATAGATGGCTATATAGCGAACGGTACATTAAATGGCAATGTTTATTTGAAAGGAAGCGGTGATCCCACACTTCAGTACAGCCAGCTTCAAACATTTGCCACAGCCTTAAAAAATTACGGCATTACGAGGATAAACGGCAATCTATATGGGGATGAGGATGCATTTACCGGTGAACAGCTAACACCGGGCATTGCGGCTGAGGATGAAAGTGATTATTTTGCTGCCCGGACGACCGGCCTTGTTTTATCACCAAATGATGATTTCGATGCAGGCACTATTATTGTGCAGATAACCGGCGGAACAGCCGGGAAGAAGCCCACAGTTCAAGCTGTGCCGAATACAATGGGGATGACGCTTTCCAATTATGCAACGACAGGCAGTAAAGGAACGCGTAATACATTGACGGTTAAACGGAAATATGGGACAAGCCAAGTCATTATTTCCGGTAATATTCCGGCCGGCAGTACGGTAAAGGAATGGGTGACTGTCAATAACCCTACAGTTAACACAATGTACGCTATGGAGCAGGCGATAAAAGACGGCGGGCTTTCCTTTACAAAGACACCGGCAATCGGACGGGGAGCTGTTCCTCAGGGAGCTACGCGGATCTATACAGTGAACTCCCGCTCGTTAAAAGAAATGTTTCCGGCGTTCATGAAATTAAGTAATAACAGTATGGCTGATATTTTTGTAAAGACGCTCGGGGCAGAAGTCTACGGGAAAGGTGATACGCAAACGGGTATGAAGGTTCTTCGGGAGTACGGGGAATCGATCGGTCTGGATATGGAGAACTGGTCATTTGAAGATGGTTCCGGCATGTCACATCAAAATCGTATATCACCAAACGGCTTTACGGCCCTTCTTTATAATGCGCGCGGTATGGAGGGTTATGGCACCTATTACAGCTCCCTGCCCGTTGGAGGAGCCAGTAACAGGCTTGTAGGCGGCTCCTTGCGTACACGCTTTACACCGGCTGCTTATCAATACCGGGTAGCTGCAAAAACAGGACATATTACAGGTGTTTACACATTATCCGGGTATGTAAAGGCAAATTCAGGAAAGACCTATATTTTCTCCATTATGACGGAAAATAAACAAACGGCTATCATTACAGGAATTGATGCTGTAGTAGCCGATATTATTAATCATTACTAACAGGAAAACGAGCGGTTGATATTTTACCTATCAACCGGCTCGTTTTTTTATATGGGCACACAAACCTGCTGAAGAAAACCTACATTCATTTTCAGGCATTATGCCACAGTATCCTATATACGTATATTGAGCGTTGAGATAGAAAAAATAGAGAAGAATATTAAAAAAGAGCTATGTGATAAGAAGTAACATTCTGTTACTGATCGAGTTAATATATATTAAAGAAGCAAAAAGCGCACATTTCGGGGAGTGTTGCTGGATAAATAATTGCTCATTCAAAACGAATTACAGCAATTACTGTATTTGCTTCAGGAATTGCTGGACTCTTTCGGCACCTACAATGCTTTCGGCCTTTTTTATTACAGGCTCAGGAATACCTGTAAACAGCCAGCTTGCCTGGGCGCTTTGGAAAACTTCCCGTAATTTTTTGATTTCACTTTTCCTTAATTCTACGCCGCTATCCTTTAAAAACTGCTGGACTTCCCGTGTTGGCCCTTCCATTAAAAAGCGGAATAATTCTAGTTTTTTCACAACCTCATCCTTTCAAGCGTAAAGCCTTTACAAAGCGTTGAAATTCACTTATACTAACAAATTGTAAATCGTAATGATTTTGAATTGGAAAGAAGAGAACTCAATGACAAAAACAATTATTGAACTGAAAAATGTTTCATTCCAGTATGACTATACACAGGTACTGAAAAATATCTCGTTTCGCGTAGAGGAAGGAGACTTCCTGGCCCTGCTTGGTCCTAATGGTTCAGGGAAATCTACGCTGCTAAAACTCATTCTTGGTCTGTTAAAACCGATGAGCGGCGAAATTGAACTGTTCGGTAAACCAGCCGGAACTTTTAAAAACAGGGAAATGATCGGGTATGTGTCTCAAAAGTCAAATGCCTTTAACTCGGGGTTTCCGGCAACGGTTCAGGAAGTAGTAAAATCCGGCCTTACAAAGAAAGCAGGTTTGTTCAAGCGTCTGCCAAAGGATGCCAACGAGCGCATCACCCGTGCATTAACGGCCGTCGGGATGGAACGGTTTGCCAAACGTAATATCGGTCAGCTGTCAGGCGGCCAGCAGCAGCGGGTATTCATTGCCCGTGCATTAGTTGCGGAACCAAAGCTGCTTATTTTAGATGAACCGACTGTAGGGATTGACCATGAAAATGTGCAGGCATTTTATGATATGCTGGCTAGACTGAATGAGGAACAAAATATTTCGATGATTCTTGTCACACATGATGTGGATACCGTTTCAAACCGCATCAGCCATGTGGCCTGCTTAAACCAGAAGATCCACTTCCATGGCTATAAAAATGATTTTGACGCGATTAGTCAGGACGAGCTTGATGCTTGGTACGGACATGCGGTTCGAAAGATACACTAAGGAGCACACATATGATAGAAGCATTGATGAATTATGAATTTTTACAGAACGCTGTTTTCTCGGGGATGATCATTGGTATTATTGCCCCGTTATTAGGTGTATTTATTGTTGTACGGCGCCTCTCGCTGATCGCAGATGCTTTGTCACATGTGACATTGGCAGGGATTGCGGGAAGTCTTTATTTAAGCCAAAGCTTTTCTGCGCTCGCTTTATTAAATCCTATTTATCTGGGGATTGCTGCGTCTGTCGCAGGCTCTATGCTGATCGAACGTCTGCGCCGCTTATATAAGCATTATGAAGAGCTGGCCATCCCGATTATTATGTCAGGCGGACTCGGCATCAGCGCCATCTTTATCTCGCTGGCAAGTGGTTTCAATACAGATTTAATGAGCTATTTGTTTGGGTCTGTTTCAGCCGTTTCCAGACAGGATTTTATTGTCGTTGTGATTATCGCTGTAATTGTATGTATCTTTTTATGTATCTTTTTTAAAGAATTGTTTGTTTTGTCATTTGATGAGGAATATGCGAAGGCGAGCGGGTTGCCTGCCAAATGGATTCATTTACTGTTTATGGTTGTCGTGGCCCTTGTGATTGCAGCCAGTATGCGGATTGTCGGCATTCTTCTTGTATCGAGTCTGATGACATTGCCTGTCGCAGCGGCGATGCGGCTGGCAAGGGGCTTTAAAGAGGCAATCGTTTACTCCATCGTTTTCGGTGAGCTGTCAGTCGTGATTGGGCTGGTGAGTGCCTTTTATTTGAATTTGGCACCAGGTGGAACGATTGTTGTAACATCCATTGGAATTTTACTTATCGTCATTTTGGCGAAAAAAATATTCATTCAATTTTCTGCAAAAGGGGTATAGATTATGAATATCACAAGAGCTTGGGAAATTTTAAAGGAGAATGGCTATAAAAAAACAGATAAGCGGGAGCTCATTCTTCATTTGTTTTCAGAAACGACAAAGTATTTGACGGCACGTGATCTGTTGACTGTCCTAAAGCCCCAGTTTCCCGGGATGAGTTTTGATACAATCTATCGCAATTTAGCAACGTTTGTAGAGCTTGGCATTTTGGAAGAAACAGAGCTGAATGGTGAGCGGAACTTCCGTATGCACTGCGAATCCGACCATCATCACCACCATTTCATTTGCCGGGAATGTGGGAATGTAAAGGAGCTTTCTTTGTGTCCGATGGATTTACTCGGAGGAAAGCTGCCTGGTTATTCTGTAGAAGCGCATAAGTTTGAAATCTATGGTAAATGCCCAAATTGCCTGTGAAAACTACTATGATTTGCATTATTTTCTAATAAAGTTGCCAAAAGTCCTGACCGGTATGCTAAAATGAGTATGCATAAATATTAGGAGGGGTAGTAAAATGGCAAAGCAGGCTAAAGTAGGTCATATTACAGAGGGACGCTTGGATGAAGGTTTACGAATCCGCAATGAGTTATTTATTGAGTTAATTGCACAAGTATTACATGAGCAATTAGTAATCGAGCGCCCAATTCTTCATGAACGCATGGCAAACCTTGTAGACTTAAGTGACTATGATGATGAGTTGAAAGACACTTTATATGCATTAATCAATAAACTTTAAGAGGCTACATAGGAAAGAGACTTCGAAACCGGGGTCTCTTTTTTTAACGTTAGAAAAAGGATAAAATATTGTTATGCGTTTGTGGAAAGAGAAGGCGCTGTACAATCATTTACTTTGTATATTGAAAAAACGTTAGAATGGACTGTTGGAAGGGGGAGAATAGGTGAGAGGAAAATGCATATTTATCACAGGAGGCGTACGCAGTGGAAAAAGTGCCTTTGCTGAAGCGTATATTAAACAGCATAAAAAGAACTGCCAGGCTGTGTATATTGCTTCAGGTGTCGCATTGGATGAAGAGATGAAAAAGAGAATTGAGCGTCATCAGTATGACCGGAAACAGGATGCATGGCTGACGATGGAAGTACCGCACCGCTTCCCGCAAGTTTTTACTCAATTACATGAGGGGCATATTCTATTGTGGGACTGCATTACGACATGGCTGACAAATATATTGGTGGAAGGTCTGCCGGCAGGAGAAATGATAGCGCAGTTTCAGGAGCAGTTGACTAATTGGCGTGAAAAAGGAATAACCGTTGTGGTTGTATCAAATGAAGTCCTTGATGAAGGTATTTCAGAATATGAATTCACAAGAAATTATGAGCAGCTTTTAGGGAACTTAAATCAGTGGCTTGTCGGTTTTTGTGATGAGGCTTACGAATTGGACTACGGAATGGTAAAGAGGTGGAAAGGTTGAAGCAGTTATTTACAGGGATGGTGCTTGCCCTGCAGTTTTTTACAGCACTGCCGATAAGAAAGGCGTTTGACATGAATGCCCGATCGGCAACGATCATGTATGGTGCCATTCCATTGATAGGACTCGGGATAGGCGCCCTTCAGGCAATTTTTTTAACAGTAAATGATACATATTTTGCATTGTCTCCGTTATTTACCGCTATTTTGATCGTAGTGCTTCATTTTGTGGCAACAGGAGGACTTCATATGGACGGTGTAGTCGATACGGGCGATGCTTATTTTTCCTACCGGGACCAGAAAAAGCGGCTGGAAATCCTTGATGACCCGCGAATTGGTGCATTCGGTGCCATGACGCTCGTTCTATTTGTCCTATTAAAAGTCGGCGTTTTATATGAACTATTGCTGCGTGGACTTCCGCTTTTATATATGATCCTCATTCCTTTTATCGCAAGACAGGCTGTTATTTTAGTGTTTATCACAACAAATACTTCAAAAGAAACAGGGCTTGCCAGCTATTTTAAAAAGACGGTAAATGAGCGGACACTTTTATGGATTGTCATTTCTTATTTTATCGCCATTTTAGCAGCAGTGCTGTTCCTGCAAAATGGGATTTTACTTATCCTTTACGGCGCAATGTTGGCCTTCACCATACTATACCGGTCATGGGCAAAGCGGAATTTTGGAGGGATTTCCGGTGATTTACTCGGAGCAATCTTTGAATGGGCGGAGTTGATTTTATGGTTCGTACTATTGTGCATCTTATAAGACATGAGCAGACAGCGGCAAATATGGAAAGGCGCTATATCGGCTGGACGGATCAGCCGATTATCCAACAAGTGGAGGCAGTCCTTCCTGTTAAGCCGGCTATTGTGTTCGGAAGCGACCTTGTGCGCTGTGAGCAGACAGCCTCTTGCTATTTTCCAAATGTTCCCTTTGTGGCGGATGAGCGGTTACGTGAGCTGCATTTCGGGGATTTTGAGATGAAAACCTATGCGGATTTACAGCATAATCCAACGTACCGGTCATGGATTGATGACCCTTTTCAGACGACACCGTCCCGCGGAGAAAGCTTTGCCCATTTTCAACAGCGTGTATTAACTGCCTTTTGGGAAATAGCAGCAAAACATTCAGAGCCGGTATTTGTCGTACATGGTGGGGTGATTAAGCTGATTTTGGCGGATTGTTTCAAAAAAGGATTTCATGAGGTCCATGCCGCACACCGGATTGTATATACAGTGAGCTGGGAGGAGGAAAAGAGATGCATGTCATTATCGGAGGAGCCTATAATGGTAAGCGGAAATACGTTTTAGAGCAATTAGGAAACGTCCCCTATACAATATATGAAGGGGAGCTTCCGGCAAAAACACTTTCGAAAGAGGAATATGTTATTATTTCTGACTTTGAAAAGCTTGTATTATCCTATAGGCATCTTGATGAGCTGGAACTAGCAGAAACGATTGTCCAGCAGCTGAAGCAGCTGCAACAAAAGACGAATGTCATCTGTATTTGCCGGGATATCGGGCGGGGGATTGTACCGATTGAAAAAGACCAACGCTTTATCCGTGATGCGTGCGGAAGAGTGTACCAGCGTCTGTTTATCGAGGCAGATACAGTGACACGTATATGGTATGGAATTCCTGAAATAATAAAGAAAGAGAAGGACCGCTTTCTATAATAAAGGCATGCACCAGTTATCAGACTGGCCGCATGTCTTTTTGCTGCTATCCTTCATCTTTTCGCTGTGCCGGAGTGCTGTCTTCTATACTAGCTGGAATTTCACAAGAATTGATAGTATTCTGGGAAGTACTGCCATCAAGGGAAGGAAGCGTGGTATACTTACTTACACAGTATGAACGTCAAAAAGGAGTTTTCCTATGCATGATATGGAACGATATTTTTACAGCGGCCAGGTCCATCGCAGCCTTGAAGCGGCCAAAAAGATAACGGAGGATGCCGCGGAAGCTGAAGCAGCCAAGCGGATGATCGCATTATATGAGCGGTTTGGTGTGTCTGCGATTCCTTGCTATACAAAGAAGGAAGAGCAAAGCTTGGAGCGGGCAGATGAAACCTACCCGGAAATGGATGAGGTATTGGCTATACGGGCGATCAAGGACGAAGAAGATTTCTCGGCCCGTATAAAGGATTTAGAGCGGACAGCCAAAGAGGGCAGTGAGGAAGAAAAAGCACTGTCTTTTTTTACACAAGGCCAGCTGTTCTTATTTGCCCACCATTATGATGAAAGCGTACACTGCTTGATGCAAGCAGTACACTTTTATCCGAATAAAGCGCTGTACTACGGCATAGCAGCCCAGACGATGAACCGCTTCAGCTATCCGCCGTTTGAGGTGCTGGGTTATCTGGAACGGGCGATAGAATTGGACCCGGAAAATGCACGTTGGTATTGGAATCAGTCGATTGTATTAACAACGTTGTTTAAAGATTTACAGCAGGAACTGTTTTTGGAATATGCGCTCATTGCCTTGGAGAAAGCGCAGTCCTGCATAAGGGAAGATCAAACATCCCTCAAGTCTGCAATCGATAATACATTAGAAGCCATGCGGGACTACGTATTTCAATAGCTCCGATTTATGCACAATCAGCCCAATCAAAAAGGAAGCAGCACCTCGGAGGTGGTACTTCCTTTTTTGAAATGAGATTGATAGGCACCTTTTCCCTGACTATTTTTCCTGCAGGCTTAATGTTTATTTTCCGTATGAAGAGTGTTCATTCAAAAAACAGCCGCAGCAGTGCCATTGAGGCAACGCCCACGACTACTGTTTTCGATAGGCTCTTTGTCCATACGGCGACTAAAAGTGTAGGGATGGCAGCAAAAAAATGATAGCCATCCACTGCGACAAATGTTCCTTTTTCCTCGAACAAGCCTTCAAAAACAAGGGCACTCAATATACAAATCGGTATGTATTTCAGCCAGCGCAGTACGATATCAGGCAGCTCAACGCTTTTTACAAACAAAAACGGGAGTATCCGCGGCAGCCATGTTACGAGCGCGCATCCTAATAGGAGCAACAGCATATGGACGCTTATCGTCATTCTGTCATCACCCCGATTGTTGCCACAATTAAGGTGGCTATTAATACGGCTAAATGTCCCGGCATGAAATAAAGCAGACAGTACAGTGTCAGACCCATAATGCCAATCAGCTTCAAATAGCGCATAATTTGATGGCGGGGACTGCTCGCCAGATTCAAAACAAGAAGGGCAATAAACATAGCAGCCAGGGCATAATCCAGTCCCCAGGTTTCTGCATCAGGCAGCCATTTTCCTATGAGTCCGCCGATCGTACAGGCTATCACCCATGTTGAATAGGCTGTAATATTCAACCCGTCCATCCAGTTGCCGCCAAGGCGGTTTTCCTGTGCTATTTTCGTAACAGCCACCCCGAATGTCTCATCGGTCAATAACGTACCAAAGCCGATATTACGGAGAGAGGAGTATTTAGTAAAATAAGGGGCTACAGTTAGAGCCATAAGTAGATGGCGCAAGTTAACGATGAATGTTGTTAATATGATGACAGCTACAGGAGCACCGGCCACATATAGGCCGCAGAAGATGAACTGGGCAGATCCTGCATACACAAGCAAAGATAATAAAAAAATCTCCAATATTGATAAATTTGAAGTAGTTGCCACGACCCCAAATGCCAGCCCGATGCTGACATAGCCGAGTAAAGTAGGGAGACAGTCCTTTACCCCTTGGCGAAACGTGTTTGGTGTGGCTATGTATGGCGTTTCCATATCACAAATCCTTTCCGGCAATAACGTATGAAGAAAATTTTACAATATATTCTCAAAATTCACAACCATATAAAAGTGCTCTTGCAGGGAAGGAAATGGAGAAGAAAAAGTTATTTACAAGTGCCTAAATTCAAAATGAATGGTACGATAAGAGATGCAAATGTAACTGTAATAAAGGAAGTGAAGATAGTGGAAAATACAGCACAGCAGCAAGTAAATCGTTATATCGAGATTTTATTTGCCCGATTAACTGCCAAGGCAGATATTAAGCAATTTGAGCAGATTATTAAAGCGAATGTCCAATCAAAAAAATCATCTTCAAAAGATGAAATAGATTATTTTGACCGATTGATGCTGAATATTACTTATTTTGTGGAAAATAAAGCGGTCTGGAATAAAATGATGCGGGATACTTACGGGAGCGGGCAGGTGCCGAAGATTTCCTATATAGAAAGCGAGGTCATTGCGCAGCAAATGCGTATCCGCCAAGCGATAGGCGAAAAAATGGATGACTATACAAAGCTTTTCCATAGCCAGTATAAGGCTCTTCAGGTAACCGAAGAAGCGGTTGTCTATGACTATGCGTACGCTTCTGTCGAACATTCCCTGCGCTATGATTTCTTAACATATGTAACGATCCAAAAAGATGCACAGGAATTGCTTGCGGGAGATTTTGAAGAAACACTGCGGATTATTGATGGCTATGTAGCCTATCATGCTGACCAGGCCGTTAACCGAATGGCATTATTATAGGGGGAACTATTATGCAATCACCATACACATTTATCCATAAGGCACCGGCAGTCAGTACAGAAAAGCAACCGGCTATCTTCCTGATGCATGGTTTAGGCAGTAATGAGCAGGATCTGCTGCAGCTTGTAAAGGCATTTGAGGGACACTGTCATATATTTAGTCTTCAAGGTCCGATAGAGCACAAACCGGGTTATGCATTTTATACATTTGAAGAGGAAGGTTTTCCGGCACGCGACGTATTTGATAAAGTGATTCAGTTTACGCAGGCGTTTATCTTTGAAGCGATTTCTGAATTTGATCTGGATATGGAAAAAATTTATATTGTAGGCTTCAACCAGGGGGCAGTTGTCGCGCAGACATTAGCGCTTGTCATGGGCAGCGCCATCCGCGGGACAGCCGCATTATCCGGTTATATTCCGCAATTCGTAGCGGTTGAATACAATAAGCTGCCGATGGATAAATCAAGAATATTTATTTCCCACGGAGAATATGATTATGATTTCCCGTTCAAATGGGGACAGGGAAGCGCAGCCTTCTTTACGGATTTTGGAGCTGATGTAACTTTTAAGGCTTACCCGGATGGACATGGGGTAAACGAAGAAAATCTGAAAGATCTCATTGCCTTTATTGCCGCTGATATTCCTGCCACTTTGAATTAACATACAGGAGATGTCTGAAAAGATGATGACAGTAGTTTAGCTGCTGTTTAGTAGTATTTCAGTGAATGGGCAGGCAATAGGTTACTAAACTAATGAAAACAGCCCCTTTTTCGTTCACAAGAGCGAAAGAAGGGGCTTTTAAACGTGTTTTTTAGTGAATTAATTTGGCGGCGTCCTCTAGATCGAGCGGTTTATGGAAGTAATAGCCCTGTCCTGTATGGCAGCCCATCTGCTTTAGGCTTTCGAATTGTTCAGATGTTTCGATGCCTTCAGCGACAGCGTTCATCTGCAGATTTGCTGCTAGTTGCACAATGGTTTGGACGACTGCATGCATACCAGGGCGGTCCATTGCATGAATAAAGCTGCGGTCGATTTTGATTTCCCGGAAAGGCAGCTGCTGCAGATAGCTGAGTGATGAAAAGCCTACACCGAAATCATCTATTGAGCACTCAATCCCATGCTCATACAGCTCTGAAAGAATGTCCTTCGCTTTTGAAAAGTCCACGAGCTCCATACTTTCTGTTACTTCCAATTTAATCAAGGATGGCGGCACTTTATAACGTGTAATCAAATTGACAATCTGCTGAACAAAGCGCTCATCATAAAAATGGACAGGAGAAATATTGATGGCGATTGGTACCGTTTTTTCATGTCGGTCCAGCCTTTTCCGCTGCCATTTTAATACTTGTCTCAGAACAAGCTCATCCACTTTTTTGATTTTTCCTGTTTGCTCTGCAAGCGAAATAAACGTAGCAGGCGAGACAGACCCGAGTATATGGCTGTCCCAGCGGCAAAGTGCCTCGAAGCCTTCAATCTCAAGCGTATTAATATTGATTTTCGGCTGTAGGACAATATAGAACTCTTTATGCTGCAGACCGTAAGTGAGCTGGTTTAATATATCCATTTCTAATTGCAGCTTCATATCGTTCTGTTCTTCAAAAAATGCTGCATTTGTTCCTGACACTTGCCGGGCTTTCGAAAGAGCTGTATCTGCCTGGCGGATCACTTCATCTAGTGGATTGTCTGGTGAAAAATATGTCATGCCGATTTTTAATGTAATGTGGAGTTCTTTCTCTCCAATGAGATAAGGCTCCTTTGTCAGCTGCCGAATTCTGGCTTCGTATTGGCCGGACTGATCAAAGCCTCTATTACTCGCAAATATAATAGATGAGTTGGAAAACTTGGCGATGAATTCTTTCCCTTCTTCCGGGCTATCTTCCTGAAGCCGCTCTACCATCTGACGCAGGATTTCATCACCTGTACTGCGGCCGTATACGTCCACTATACTTGAATATTCACCAGGCTGAATAATAATGATCATTCCCTTTTCACCCTGCTCCATCCAGCCTTTCATCTCCGTATGAAAATAATGCAGGTTCGGCAACTGCGTCTCCGAGTCAAAATAGGCGAGCCGGCGCAGCTGCTGTGTTTGGTCAATATATTTAATGGATAAGGAAATAAGCGGTACAAGCCGATTCAGAAACTCTATTTCAACAGACTTAATGCTTGGCTCCTTATCGAAGTACATTGTGATAGCACCGATTGCTTCATTTTCCGTTCCACAAATGGGCTTGCCCCAGCAATGGTTAACTTCCATCTTCAATGGGGTTTGAACCATTTCTTTTGCTGCTGCCAGCTCCTTTTTTGTGAACTGCTTTACAAAAATAGCCTGATTGTCTCCACTCATCATGGAATGTAACTCTAAACAATAAAGGACATTCGCAATTTCCAATGGCAGAGTGCCACTTGCTATAGCAGCCGCGGAAATATCGTCCTTCAGTAAATGAATCGAACAATATATATTACGCGGATAATATGTTTCAATCTGTGTTGTAATTAACTGCAAAATGTGTGATAGCGAAATACCTTTTTCGATTTCCAGATACACCTCATGCTCCAGTTTAGAAAGCATTTTAAATAGCTTTTCATATGTTACATCTTTACTATGTACCATAATATATTGAGCCACCCCCTCATGATCGCAGATAGGGTGGGTGACCAGCTCATGCCAAAAGGGGCTGCCGTCTTTTTGATAATGAATTAAGGATGTTTCATAGGGTAATGCATGATTTATATGATAATCCAGGTCTTCTAAAAGCTCCGCTGCTGTTTTTAAGCCGGCAAAGCGAGATAGATTTTGGCCGAGTAGCTCAGTTCCATCAAACCCTGTCAAGACAGAAAACGGCTTATTATAGTAGACGAAAGGGCGTTCTATGTGGCGGGCATCTAAAATGGCGATACCCGTGCTGTATTGTTTCGCCATACTACAAAGAGAAAAAAACAGCTCTTCTCTTAGTAGGGGCATAGTATTATGGATAGACATTCAGTGTCCCCCTACAAATATAATGAAAATATTGTCGAATAATACAGAAAATATTAGCAACTATTTACATATTATAACTCTTTATATGCGCGTGAAAAGAGGGATATTCAAAAAAATATAGAATAAAACAAAAGAAAAACAGGAAAGATTGATGTATCTTTCCTGCTTTTCTTGTCATTTTAAAGATTATTTTTTTCTGTGCTGTAAATCGTCCTCATGAAGAATATCATCCTTCATTTCGGCCACTTCTTCCTGTGCTTCGCCTTTTAAACGGTCTAAACGTCCTTCTGCACGAAGTTCCGGATCATTTGCTGCTTTTCCGAGACTTTCTTTTGCCTCACCTTTCAGTTTGTTACCTGCACTTTTCATTTTATCTGATAAGTTTGTCATGTAAAAAACCTCCTTAAAGTTTCGGTCTTAAGTCTCTTCCCCTTACAAGTGAAATTAAACATATGGCCAAACCATTGGAAGATTTACCAGCCTGCTATGTATATTAAAACTATACAGCTAAAAGCAATGCTACTTATTTGTTTGTGTAATAGTCATATAAATAGTGGAGAATGTCCCGGCCGCTTTCATCCAGCAATGTGTCTCCGTGATACAGTAATACGACCCTCGTATCATCTTCCTGAATAATATGATTGTCGACTCCTATCACTACTGTTACTTCTCCGTACTCAGCCAGATCTTCTTGATTGCTTTTTTCAATGGCGTATGAGGCAAATAAATCAGGCTGCCAAGTGCCTGTTACTTTTATTGAAGTTTTGTCCACTTCCTGTTCATAATGCCACTGGACGTCACGTAAGATGGATTTAAATAGGTCGTTTACAGTAAAGGTTTCACCGTTGTATGAAATCTCTATTGCCCGGATGGAATGGACATCTTGTGAAATGGCAGTGGCAGCTTTATCTGCCGCATCATTAATACCCGATGCCGCATGTTTGATCTCACTTAACGTATCGGAGCATCCTACTAAACAAAATAAAAGTATACTAACTGAGCATAAGATAAAAATTTTCCGCATTGCAGCTCCTCCAACTCTACATAAATCTTCCACCTCCATCTTACTAAAACTTCATTCATGAAAAATGCCGACTTCCACTGTGAATGTGACTATTTCTTTACATCTTTTTGTAAAAGTGGTGAGTTATAGCGTCCGGTCGTTTTGCAATAGAGACCTGGCTGTAACAGTTATTAATCACTGGATATCAATAATAGGCAGGAGGAGAATCTGTTGCGTATCGATGATGAGATACTGGACAAATTGGGGATATATTTCGTTTATCATAATGTTTATGAAAAGTATGGTGTTACCTTTGAAAGCTTTGTAGAGCGTTGGCGAAAAGGCATTCTTGTCATTTGATAGGGGGACAAGCTGAACATAAAAAGAGTGTAGAAAGACGGTAAATCCGCTTTCTACACTCTTTTTGTCAGAATTTCTTTTGGATCCAGTCATTTGCCTCCAACCAGCTGTTGACACGGATGACATTTGAAGGAACAGCCAATTGATTATATGGGGTATTGAACAAAATCACAGGGATATTCAATTCCTCAGCAATCATGACGGCATTATCATGCTTATCTTCAAAAAAGGCATCTACTTCATGCAGACGGGCAGCCGCAATTTTATCATGGCTGCCGATCAATTCAATATGATCATACGGGATACATTGTTCCTGGAACCACTTTGCTGTAATATCCAAGACATGTTCCCCGCGGGCAGAAATGTAATAGAGCTCATACCGGCTTTTCCAGGCGCTTAAAATATTCTTTGCGTCTGCTGCCAATTCGCTCGCGGCATACATGGAAGGCTCGTTTTCCTTAAACCATGCATTAAATTGAGCCCGGTCAACAGGGTGGGGAAATGCACTTAAAAAGTCATATTCCACTACATCATCCAGCGTAATACTGACGTTGTACTGCTTATTGATATGAGGAATGAGCGTCGCAGGACATGTCACTGTTCCATCAATGTCGATGCCAAAACGGGGTTTTAATTTTGTAGCCACTTGTGTCACCCCCATATTAAGCATTTACATTTGCTTCTGCTTCGCGTTTTTCCAGCATTTCAGCTGCCAGCTTATCAATTTCTTTTTTCAGTTCCTCTACCATTGTTTCCTCCGGTACTTTACGGACTGTTTTTCCTTTCATGAACAGAAGGCCTTCCCCGCGGGCACCGGCAATACCGATATCTGCCTCGCGCGCTTCGCCAGGTCCGTTTACAGCACAGCCAAGCACTGCGACTTTTAATGGTACATTTAATTTTGAAATGTATTCTTCCACTTCATTGGCAATGGAAATTAAATCGATTTCAATACGTCCGCAAGTAGGGCAGGAAATCAATGTAGCCATGTTTGATGCAAGACCAAATGATTTTAATAGCTCACGTGCTACTTTTATCTCTTCTACAGGATCGGCAGAAAGAGAGATACGTAACGTATTACCGATTCCTTTTGAAAGAATCGCACCAAGACCTGCCGCCGATTTTACGGTACCGGCAAACAATGTACCGGATTCTGTAATACCAAGATGAAGAGGATAATCAAAGGCCATCGCGGCTTTTTCATACGCTTCAATTGCCAAGTTAACATCTGAAGCCTTCATCGACACAATAATGTCATGGAAATCAAGATCTTCTAATATTTTGATATGATGAAGTGCAGATTCTACCATACCGTCCGCAGTCGGGTAACCGTATTTTTCTAGAATATGGCGTTCTAAAGAACCGGCATTTACACCGATACGGATTGGAATTCCTTTTGCTTTTGCCGCATTGACAACCGCTTCCACCTTTTCACGGCGACCGATGTTACCCGGGTTAATACGGACTTTATCGATACCGTTTTCTATCGCTTTTAAAGCTAAACGGTAGTCAAAGTGAATATCCGCCACAAGCGGAATAGAAATTTGTTTTTTTATCTCAGCAATCGCATCAGCAGCGCGCTCATCTGGCACTGCTACACGAACGATTTGGCATCCGGCTTCTTCTAAACGTTTGATTTCTGCTACAGTGGCTTCTACATCATGTGTTTTTGTTGTACACATACTTTGAATAACGACTTCGTTATTGCCACCGATCGTTAAGTTACCGACACGCACAGGACGCGTTTTTGTACGGTGAACGATTTCACTCATTTGATTTCTCTCCTTTTCAGGCCTTCATATGTAGACCATCACTGTACCCTATTTTATCAGTGTCGGAAAGTAAATGACAAGAAAGAAGACCAGATTATTATTTTTCACAATGATTTATTTGCTTTATCGGGATTATAACTTCTTCACCGGGAATAAGGCGCTGATTTTGAAGATGCGGGTTATATGTAAAAAATAATGTCAGTCTTTCTGACTGGGGAATCGTTTCTGCGGAAGGTGTAGCTGCAAGTAGGCTGTAGATTGTATCGTTTTCCCTGATTTTGACCTGGACGGTTTCATATTCTACGATTTCCGTACACGGCTTCTCATAAAAATTCGTAAGAGGCATCGTTCCTTCCTGTAAATCTATTTTAATAACAGCAGCAATCAGAAAGATAAGTATAGTCCAGCCTAATAATCGCAAAAAAAATCCCCCCTTGCACAACACTATATGTGCGAGTGAGAGATTCATGCTTATTTTTTAGGTTGTTTTGGGTATTTTATTAATGCAGTGATAATAAAGCTCATTGTGATAAAGATTCCTATCATCGCTGTCCACAAATCCGAGAAATGGAAAAAGGAAAATGCGATAGCTAATAGTGTAGCCCATGTAATGGCAAAAGCTGCTGTCCGCCAAATATGGCGATATTCCCCGCGGCGTTTCATCGCAACTGCCAGTACGTAGCCTGCCAGGGCATATAAGCTGATGCGCGCGAAAATAAGCAGGGAAGTCATGATAAATAAAAAGACAAAAGCAAACGGATATAACAGCCACTGGATATCATCCAAATAGTCCGCTACGCCTTCGATATTGAAAATGTCTTCAGAAAAACCGGTTATAAATTGGCCGAATGAAAATACCGTTACGACTGTAATAAGCAGGAACACGTATTGAATGATCTTGCCAATGGGCATAATCCGGTAGGCAGCCAGCTTTTTAGGGTTGAACAAGCTATCGGTAAATAATTGTGAATGTCTCATATCATTTCTCCTCCAACCGAAAGTTTACCATGAAAAGGAGAGGAGGAAAATGGACATTGCTTGAAACCTTTTAGAATGTCATACGTAATTTGAGAGAAAGAAGGAGGATACGATGGATATTATTGCTTGGATATTAATTATTGCATTATTTGGAGTTGCATTTGTAGGGCTGATCTATCCGATTATTCCATCTGTGTTATTTATATTAGGTGGATTTGTTGTGTATGGATTGTTTTATACCTTCAGTGATTTACCATGGTGGTTTTGGCTAATTGAAATTCTACTTGTTGTGCTGCTGTTTGGCGCAGATACTGTTTCCAACCTTGTCGGCGTGAAAAAATTCGGCGGATCGAATGCGGGAATATGGGGGAGCACCATTGGCCTTTTGATCGGCCCATTTGTCATCCCGTTTGCTGGTATTCTTGTCGGGCCGTTTTTAGGAGCAGTCGTAGCTGAGCTGCTTGTGACACGGACAACGTGGCAGCAGGCAATGAAGGCCGGGGTCGGTTCGCTTGTCGGGTTCTTAACATCAATTATCACGAAAGGAATTTTGCAGGCGCTCATGATTGGTCTGTTCTTTTTCGTCATCTAACCGGGCCATTTCCGTCTAAAGGCTGATTTACCATATTCGGGGCTTTTTTAGTTGAACCTATTAAACAATTTTGATACCTTAGATATGGCATCATATTTATTTATCTCAAGGAGGAATTGTCATGGCTTATAAATTACCAGAATTAACGTATGCGTACGATGCATTAGAACCACATATCGATGCACGTACAATGGAAATCCACCATACAAAACATCACAACACGTATGTAACAAACTTAAACGCAGCAGTAGAAGGTACAGAATTTGCTGATAAAGACATCAACGAACTAATCGCTAACCTGGATGCACTTCCAGCTGATAAACAAACTGCTGTACGCAACAACGGCGGCGGTCACGCTAACCACACATTATTCTGGGAAGTAATCGCTCCAGGCGGTTCTAACGAGCCTGTAGGTGAAGTGAAAGCGGCAATCGAAGCGAAATTCGGTTCATTCGATGCTTTCAAAGAAGAGTTTGCAAAAGCAGCTACTACTCGTTTCGGTTCAGGCTGGGCTTGGTTAATCGTTGATGGTGATTCAGTTGCTGTTACTTCAACTCCAAACCAAGACTCTCCAGTAATGGAAGGGAAAACACCTATCCTTGGTTTAGACGTTTGGGAGCATGCTTACTACTTAAACTACCAAAACCGTCGTCCGGACTACATCGGTGCATTCTGGAATGTAGTAAACTGGGACGCAGTAGAGAAAAAATTCCAAGAAGCTAAATAATAGCTGCCTTCTCAAAATAATCTTCATACCTATGTAACGATGTTGGTATCTGATGATAGTAAGTTGTTTCATAGAACAGGAGAAAAAGAGGAAGCAAATATTGAAAAAGAATCAGGAACATACTTTTAGTATGCTTTCCTGGTTCTTTTTTATGCTTAGAAACTATACAAGAATAGTAGCTTGTAGAATTGGTCGTTTAAACGCCCTGTAAAGATCTTCAAATGCTTGTGTCTTACTTCTATGGAAGAATTGAATTTTGCTTGAGCAGCGCATGTTATTGTTTTACTTATGGATACATGGGGGAGCGGTTCATCAGTATTCTTCTATCGGGTAGAGATCGAGCGACGTTTCAAAGTTTTTGACAGACACTACAGCAGAGAATGAAGCACTTTTCCCGCTACCTGCTACTGTTACGATGTAATGACCGGGTGTATAGATGGAAAGCTCAAGGCCATTTACCGCACGGCCAATATAATAGCTGCCTGAAGAGAGTGTTTTTCCGTCTATTCCTTGCACTGTGACAGAGGCCGGCGTGAAGCTGAGCAGTAAATCTTCATATGTATAGAAATTAACATTATGAGTAAGCTCTTCGATCATATTTCTGTCTGCCATACTAATTTGCAGTGCCCCATTATTATTTTGAACGGTCACCTTATATAATCTGTAGTGCAGCTGCTGCATTGTCGAAAGGGAAGAGGGACCGGCTATGAGTAGGCGTGTAGAACCTGCTTTTTTAGGCAATAAATGAATTTCTCTCCCGGATGAAACAATCCTAACTACATCATTTTCAGTTTCCCAATCTGTAATAGCTGCCATTTGGATGTTATTCGAAGCTACTAATGTACCGCTCTTTGGCGAGTTTTCGGCACGTGTAATAAACACCGCCAGCTGACCTCTAGTTACATAGCCTCCAGGCGAGAAAGTGACGGCTGATGTTCCGGTTGTGATGGCATAGCTGTATAGTGCGTTCACATACCGGAATGTTTCGGAATCGACTGGTATATCTGAAAACGGCAATGTTTGGAATACACCGGAAATACGAAAGGCATTGGTTAAGATTTTAGCCATTTGCCCGCGGGTAATCGGGCTATTCGGCTTAAACGACCCGTCAGCATAGCCATTCAATATTTTTTGTTCAGCAAGTGCGGCTATCGCTCCGTAATGCTCATAGGTTGCCGGGACATCTGAAAAAGAAGCGGCAGCGCTTTTGGTATCAAGCTTTAATACACCGGCTAAAATCTTTGCTGCCTGGGCTCGTGTTACGATTTGATTTGGCCGATAAGTCCCGTCTTTATAACCGCTGATCACACCGCGGGTAACTAAATCTGCCACAGCTTTTCCCACCTCTGTGTCGGCAGGGACATCGCTGAATGTGCCGGCTGCTGCAGCTGAAAATGGCAAGCTAATGATGAGAAACAGTGCCAGTAGCCATTTTTTCATTAAACATTCACTCCTTCTTACCAATAAAAAGCTGCCATAAAGGCGGCAAAACCAAAAATGATACTGCTCATAATATAGAGAACTGCAGTGGGGAATCGGCGTGCCAGCAGTAGCTGGAGTGCTTCGTAGCTAAAGGTGGAAAAGGTCGTAAAAGCACCTAAAAAGCCAATACCGATCAGTCCGTAAAGAGCAGTGGAAAGCTCGCTGTTAACAGCTGTTCCAAGAAGAAAGGAACCCAAAATATTAACGGCGAAAGTGGAAACCGGAAAGCGGGTACTTTTCCCGGCGAGAAGCTTTCCTATATAAAACCGGCTTATAGCCCCGAAACATCCACCAATCATGACAAAGATCATTGTCCACCTCCGTTTACTACCCTATAACCAGCATAGCTGCTTGCTAAGCCCCCGATGATGGATAGGCAAATATAGAGAAATGCCCACTCCCATAAACCGTCATGAATGAGCGTAACGGTTTCATAGCTAAAGGTAGAAAAAGTAGTAAAGGAGCCAAGCAGTCCCGTTGTCAGTGCTAATTTTATATGAGGTTTCCCTTTTAATATAGGTCCGCTTAAAAGAAGGCTTAACAAAAAGCAGCCTATAATATTGACAAGCAGGGTCGCAAGCGGAAATCCTGTATCATAGGAAATGAGATTGCTCATATAAAAGCGAAGGAGGGCGCCTACAGCTCCGCCTATTCCAACGGCGAAAAATTCCATTTACTCCACTCCTTTTATCAGTATGCTTCTATTAAACAGGAAGAAGAAAAAAAATGAAACCTTTTGCGTAAAAATAGAGTCAAAACTACGAAGAGCGACATATACACCATCAGAAAGCTTCCGGCATACTGAAAACCGCAGCTCTACTTGTTTTGCCATAAAAAATAGACTTTTCACCAAAACATATGCTTGACTGCACATTGCACTACGGGTGGACGCTTTCCGCGGGCGAGGCCAAGCCTCCTCGTCGCTTCACTCCTGCAGGGTCTCAGGCCAGCAGGATGCTGGTCACAAAGGCGTTGTCACACGAGGTGACGATTTTAGCCTTTGTTCCTTCTTCGCTTTTCCCGCTGGAAGCTTTGCTCTGCATCGAAAGCGTAGCGGCAGATGCACTCGCCACCCTTCGCTCCATGTGCTTTTTCCTTTGGCAATAACAGATTTCAGTATGAAATAGTATGATATAAGTTGTATGTCAAAATCAATGAATGGCCGTTTTGGCTGTTTAGAACCCTTCTAATAATATTTTGGCATCCTTAAGCAACCAGTATGTGCTGAAAAGTACTTGTTAGGCTGTACCGCCTGTTTGGTGTGTTGTGCCGGAAGATGAAGGCGGGCTTAAATAGTACTGTACTTTTTTTAACGGGGTGATGATGTTATACTAAAAAGCATGAGTTTTTATATAGAAGAAAGTAATTTTTCGAAGAAAGGGGGATTTTAAATGCGAAAACCAATCCAAAACAAACGCAATCAAAAGGCAAAGACAAAACAACGGGCCAGTCTGACATTCCGCATGAACGTTCTGTTCTTTTCCATATTCATGTTGTTTTCTGTGCTTATTTTTCGACTGGGCTATTTACAGATTGTAAAAGGGGAAGAGTATGTCCTGAAATTGGCACAAAAAGAGGAAGTGAAGGTGAATACGAGTGTTCCCCGCGGCCGTATTTATGACCGGAATGGCCGTATTTTAGTGGATAATGAACCTGAAAATGCAATTACATATACGAAATTGCCGACAACAAAAACCGAAGATATGCTTGATATTGCGAAGAAATTAGCCGCTCTTATCGACATGCCTACAGACCGGGTGACATCCCGTGATAAAGAGGATTTTTGGATTTTGCTGAACGATGAGGAAGCAAAGGCTAAAGTCACAACGGAGGAAATGACCAAATTCCGCCAAGAGAATGAAGGAATCGAAGAAAAGGAAGTAAATAAGGAATACGATAAACGTGTAAGGGAGCGCATTACAGAAGAGGAGCTTGCTTCATTGACAGAGCAGGACATGGAGGTACTGGCCATTTACCGCGAGATGACAAGCGGCTATAATCTTTCTCCGCAAATCATTAAAAGCGAGAATGTAACCGACCAGGAATTTGCCCTCGTGTCGGAACGCCTGTCTGAATTGCCTGGTGTCAATACGACAACAGATTGGAAGCGGGTGCGTCTTGCACCGCTGGCAGTACTGGGGCGTACGACGACTCCGTCTAAAGGTATTCCAAAAAGCAAATTGGATTATTACTTGGCACTTGATTATTCCCGCAATGACCGTGTAGGGGAAAGTTACTTTGAAGCACAGTATGAGGAACTCCTGCAGGGCCAGAAATCGGTTGTCAAAAATGTTACAAACAAAAAAGGCGAGGTAGTGGAAACCGTTACAACCTATGAAGGTGAACCGGGGAAAGACCTTGTAACGACGATTGATATTGAGCTTCAGCAAAAAGCAGAGGAAATTGTAGAGAAATACTTGCTGCTGGCAAAAAGATCCGGCAGTGCCTCCTTACTTGACCGGGCATTTTATGTAATGATGGATCCAAATACTGGAGAGATCCTGTCGATGGTCGGCAAGAAAATCGAATATGATAAAGAAACAGGTGAGCGCTACATGGCCGATTATTCATACGGTACATTTACTACTGCCTATGAAGCAGGTTCTACAGTAAAGGGTGCAACTGTTTTGACTGGCTATCGTGAGGGCGCTATTTCAATAGGAGAATCTCAATGGGACGAACCACTCCATGTCGGCGGTGTTACAAAAAGCTCGGTTTTCAATCGAAGCGGACGAATAAAAATGAACGACTTAGCTGCCCTCGAGCAGTCATCGAACGTATATATGTTTAAAATCGCTTTAAAACTAGGCGGGCTGTCCTATTACCGGGGCATGTCCTTGAATCTTGGGAATGATACGTTACAAAAGCTGCGTAACGGCTATAATCAAATGGGCTTGGGCGTTCTGACAGGAATTGACCTGCCAGGAGAGACGACCGGTATTTCCACTGACCCGAGTAATCCAGGTAATATTCTGGACCTTTCGATCGGTCAGTTTGATACGTATACACCGCTGCAGCTGGCGCAATATGTGTCGACGATTGCCAATGGCGGATACCGCATTCAGCCGCGTATGCTAAAAGAAATCCGCAACCCTTCGGCTGATGGAGAAACACTTGGTTCTTTGGTAGAGGAAGTAAAGCCGAAAGTGTTGAACCGTATCGATAATACGGAAGAAGAAATTAATCGGGTAAAAGAAGGATTCCGCCGAGTATATGTAGGAGCGAAAGGATCAGCGGCAAGATATTTCCGCGATGCTCCTTATACAGCAGCAGGGAAGACAGGTACTGCCGAGGTGGTATACTATGACCCTGAAAAATCGAAAACTGGAATTGATACGCTGAATCTTGTACATGTAGGTTTTGCACCGTATGAAAATCCGGAAGTGGCGTATGCGGTAGTACTTCCTTGGGCGACAACAAATTTCAATAGCTATCAATCATATAACAATATGATTGCACGTGACATCCTTGATGCGTATTTCGAGTTGAAGGAAAAACGTGTGGGTAGTGAAATCTCTTCAAGCACTGTCAACCAGAAAATTCTGCCGGCCCTGTCGGAGGAAGTATTAAACGAGGATGAAGAAGAAGAAACAGTGAATGAATAAGAAGCGGGCAGTTCTGTAAGCGTAGGCTTATGGAGCTGCTCTTTTTTTATTTACAAAATTTACAATCATTAACACCGCTTTACGCAAGGTTAACAACCTATTCATACGTTCTCAATATGGGGAATTTATAGTTGGAAATGTAAGAATACTACCTTTGATATGGAGGACATTCAAAATGAAAAAATGGAAGTACTTAGGCGCAACAGCATTAGTAGGAGCTACTTTACTACTAGGTGCTTGCGGTGATGACACAGACTCATCAAAAGCAAACGGAACTGATACAGAAGAAGGCACTGCACAGCTTTCGGGCGATGTAGTGGGAGACGGCTCTTCTACAGTAGCGCCGATCATGGAAGCAATTGTTGAAGAATATGCAGGTGTACAAAGCGACGTACGAGTCTCTGTCGGGGTATCAGGTACTGGTGGAGGGTTTGAAAAATTCATCAATGGTGAAACAGACTTTTCAAATGCATCCCGCCCAATAAAAGATGAAGAAGCAAAAAGCTTAGCAGATGCAGGCATTGACTATACAGAATTCGAAATTGCCTATGACGGTTTATCAGTTGTGATCCACCCGGATAATACATGGGCAAAGGAATTAACAGTAGAACAATTAAAACAGCTATGGGTAGAGGATGGCACAACGAAGAAGTGGTCTGATATCGACCCGTCATGGCCGGACGAAGAAGTAGTATTCTATTCACCGGGTACGGATTCCGGTACATACGACTACTTTGACGAGGTCATCCTGGATGGTGAGGACCTGGTGAAATCAGCGACTCTATCAGAAGATGATAATGTATTGGTACAAGGGGTTATTGCTGATAAAAACGCCATTGCCTTCTTCGGATATGCATATTACCTGGCAAACAAAGACAAGCTGCAGGTGGTGTCAATTGATGGTGTAGCACCGACAAATAAAACGATTGAATCCGGTGAGTATTCACCGCTCTCACGTCCTCTATTCGTCTATGTGAAAAATGAAGCAATAAAAGAGAATGAAGCAGCCTATGACTTTATGGAATTTACGCTTGAAAATGCCGGTGATATGGCAGAACTTACTGGCTATGTCCGTTCACCACAGGAAAAATATGATGAAGATTTAGCAGCACTAGAAGCATTGCGTTAATCCTGAGACGTGTGGTAAGGCAAGCTTACCTCACGTTTTTTAGTAGAAAGGAAGATATCATGAGCCAATCAGTCCAGTCCATGATTGCTGCTTCTCGTAAAAAGAAAAGTAAAAAAATCATTGAAAAGCTTGTTCCGATTGTCTTGTTTTTGGCAGCGGCACTATCTGTACTTACAACATTCGGAATTATTTTCACACTTATATTTGAAACATTTGAGTTCTTTACCCGCGTTTCCATTACAGACTATATTTTTGGGAAAGAGTGGCTTCCGTTTTCCGGTAAAGAGCCGCTATATGGAGTGCTGCCGCTGATTTTAGGTACCTTTAAGGTAACATTGATTGCCGTTATAGTTGCCGTACCTTTCGGGCTAGGGGCAGCGATCTATTTAAGCGAGTATGCATCAGATAAAACCCGGCGTATCATTAAGCCGGTTTTGGAAGTGTTGGCCGGCGTGCCGACGATTGTTTACGGATTTTTTGCTTTGACGTTTGTCACGCCGATGCTGCAGGAAATCATTCCATCGCTAAAAATATTCAATGCATTAAGTCCGGGGATTGTAATAGGGATTATGATTCTTCCAATGATTGCCTCCATGTCGGAAGATGCCATGAGTTCGGTTCCCAGTTCCATTCGAGAAGGGGCACTCGGGCTTGGGTCGACAAAATTTGAAGTGGCGATCAAAGTTGTACTGCCGGCTGCACTTTCAGGGATTATAGCTTCCGTTGTGCTTGCAGTGTCCCGAGCGGTTGGTGAGACAATGATTGTTTCATTGGCTGGCGGCTCCACGCCGACATTTGAATTTGGCTTTACCAATTCCATTCAGACGATGACAGCTTATATCGTCCAAGTATCCACTGGTGATGCAGGATATGGTACGACGATTTATTATTCAATCTACGCAGTAGGGTTCACGTTATTTATCTTTACATTGGCAATGAATTTGCTTGCGCAATATATTTCGAAACGCTTCCGGGAGGAGTATTAATATGAAGTACTTGAATGAGGTCCTTGTTATGAAACGGATGGGCTCACGTCTTACTTTTAATAAAGTGTGGAAAGCAGTATTTGTTTTGGCCACAAGTTTTGCCATACTATCCCTTATTGTACTGTTGTTCCGTATCTTCTCCCAAGGAATAGGGTATTTAAATATCGATTTTTTAACAAATTACGCTTCGCGGATCCCTGCAAATGCCGGGATTAAAGCAGCATTAATCGGTTCTCTTTGGTTAATGGCTGTCGTAGCGCCGGTGTCGATCATTCTAGGCGTCTCTACTGCCATTTATCTGGAGGAATATGCGAAGAAGAATAAAATGAACGAATTTATCCGAATGAATATAGCCAATCTGGCAGGTGTACCGTCGATTGTTTTCGGTTTACTCGGTTTAACGATTTTCGTACGGATGCTGGATCTCGGCAAGAGCATTTTAGCTGCCGGTTTTACAATGAGTCTTCTTATTTTACCTGTTATTATCGTTGCAGCACAGGAGGCAATCCGGTCAGTGCCGAATGAGCAGCGGGAAGCATCATACGGTATGGGAGCGACCAAATGGCAAACAATCATCCGTGTTGTGCTGCCTGCAGCCATTCCCGGTATTTTAACAGGAAGTATTTTGGCGCTTTCCCGTGCGATTGGAGAGACGGCTCCGCTTGTTGTCATCGGTATCCCCGTCATTCTGCAATTCCTTCCATCAGGACTGCTGGATTCCTTTACAGCGCTGCCGATGCAAATTTTCGATTGGGCGAAACGGCCTCAAGAGGAGTTTCAAAACGTGGCAGCAGCCGGCATTATCGTTTTAATGGCAGTGCTTGTGTTAATGAACTCTATTGCTGTAATCATACGAAATAAGTTCCAAAAACGCTATTAAGGAGTGGATAGAATGATTCAACTAGCCGAGAAAAAAGCATCTAAAATTGTTGTGAATAATTCAAAGCCAAAGAAAGCTGCCCAGCAGCAGAAAGAGATTGTCTTCCAAACAAAAAATTTCGACTTATGGTATGGCGAGCATCATGCATTAAAAAACCTTTCAATTGATATTGCAGAAAATGAAGTAACCGCTGTTATAGGACCTTCCGGCTGTGGGAAATCGACTTATGTCAAGGCATTGAACCGGATGGTCGAACTTGTGCCTACTGTGCGGACAACAGGGGAAATCAATTACCGGGGACGCAATATTTTCAGCACTAACTACGAAGTGGAAGAACTGCGTACGAAAGTAGGAATGGTATTCCAAAAGCCAAATCCATTCCCGAAATCCGTCTATGACAATATCGCCTATGGGCCGCGTATCCATGGGATTAAAAATAAAAAGATCCTTGATGAAATTGTGGAAAAATCATTAAGGGGAGCTGCTATATGGGATGATGTAAAGGACCGGCTTCATCAAAATGCCTATAGTCTCTCAGGCGGGCAGCAGCAGCGGATTTGTATTGCCAGATGTCTTGCCATTGAGCCGGATGTTATTTTGATGGATGAGCCGACATCTGCACTCGATCCAATCTCCACTTTAAAAGTAGAGGAGCTGGTGCAGGAACTAAAGGAGCAGTACTCTATTATTATCGTTACACATAATATGCAGCAAGCTGCACGTATTTCAGACAAGACAGCCTTCTTTTTGAATGGCGAAATCGTAGAATTTGATCAAACAGATAAAATCTTTTCCAATCCGACAGACAGACGGACGGAAGATTATATTTCAGGACGCTTTGGATAAGGGGGCAGGGAAGTTTATGATGGTACGAGAACGATTTGAAAATGATCTACAAGATGTTCAGCAGGCACTGCTTGAATTAAGCACGAAAGCGATCGAAGCATTCGATCTTGCCTTTAAAGCCTTTGTAGAAAAAGATATCGATTTGGCACTGGGAATTATTGAAATGGATAATGAGATCAATCAGTTGGAAGAAGCAATCAATGATCGTGTTATTTTATTAATTGCCAAGCAACAGCCTGTAGCTACAGATTTGCGAAGATTAATTGTTACGATTAAAGCTGCGGCAGATATGGAACGGGTTGGAGATTATGCGGTTAATATTGCAAAGGAAACGGTCCGGATTGGAAAAGATCCATTTATTACGCCAATCGAAACGTTAGAAGATATGCATTTTCGGACAACATCTATGCTTCACCAGATTGTGAAGGCTTTTATTGAAGAAAATACCGCAATGGCAAAGGAAATTGCAGATTTGGATGATCAGGTCGATGAATTGTACGGCGATACTATTCGCAATCTTATGCGCCTGTCAAGCGTCCAAACAGAAAATATTGCTCAAATTACCTACCTATCCTTTATCGCCCGTTATATCGAGCGCTCTGCCGATCACGCTACAAATATTGCTGAGCATTTATTTTATCTCGTCAAAGGACAAAGATATGAATTAAATAACTAACCGAAAAGCTGTAAGAGAGAGTATCAATAAGCCCTCAAGCCCGGACTGCCTGCTTTTCCGGCAGCAAATCAACTTATCATATACAGGCGTATCTCAAAATGTTTGAGATACGTCTTTATTATTTTCTGAAAAATGACCGTTGCATATGTTGTGAATTAAAAAAATAAGTTACAATATTTGTTAGGCGGCAGGAGGCATGTGAGTTATACGGATTTACGTGAAATTCATATGTTAGTCAATCGTCTATAGAGTTTTACTTTAAGGGAAGGCTTAACAAGGGGGATAACAGAAATGAACACAGTAGGAATAGTAGGCGTTCCAATGGATTTAGGACAGGAGAGACGCGGGGTTGATATGGGACCGAGTGCAATCCGTTATGCGGGACTGCAAGACCGGCTGTTAGACTTAGGCTATTCAGTCATTGATTACGGGGATATTCCGGTAAAGGGACGGTCTCCGGTACAAATTGGAGATGCTAATCTAAAAAATCTTCAGTCAGTTGTGGAGGCAAGCATCAGTGTGAAGGAACGTGTGAAGAACATGTTAAAAGACGATGTGTTCCCGCTTATTTTAGGAGGGGATCATAGTATTTCGATTGGGACACTTGCCGCAATCAATGAAAAGCGGAAAAATGTTGGAGTCATTTGGTATGATGCCCATGGTGATTTAAATATCCCGGAAACATCTCCGTCCGGAAATATCCACGGCATGCCACTGGCTGTAAATGTAGATTTGGGCCATTCAACCTTGACATCGATCGGAATAAATAAAATCAAGCCCGAAAATATTGTATTGATTGGGGCACGTGCACTTGATGAAGGAGAGAAGGAGCTTATTCACAGGCTCGGCATTAAAGTGTTTACTATGCATGAAATCGACCGGATAGGCATGACCGCAGTCATTGAGCAGACAATTGATTATTTAAAGGATACAGACGGCGTTCATTTATCGCTGGATCTTGATGCGCTGGATCCTATGGAATGTCCGGGGGTTGGAACACCGGTAAGGGGAGGTATTACATACCGCGAAAGTCATTTGGCAATGGAAATGCTTGCTGAAAGCGGGCTTATTACATCAGCGGAATTAGTAGAAGTGAATCCTATATTAGATGACCGTAACCAAACGGCGGAAGTGGCGGTTGCATTAGCTGGTTCTCTTTTTGGTGATAAGCTTTTATAAAAATAGAAGAACTGCGCAAACCGCGCAGTTCTTCATGTTTTTTAGAGAATGACGTATGGGTGCCATGCCTATCCAAAAAACTGCCTAACCGCATTTACAAAGGACTTTGCATCTTCCAGCATCCCAAAATGGCCTGTATTTGTTACGATTTTCTGTACGGCAATATTTTCGGTTTCAATCGGTGTGACGACAGCATCCTGACTACCTTCTATCACAAGAATAGGTATGGAAACTTCGTGGATGAAGCTTGTTTGATCAGGGCGGGATTTTATGGCCTCTAAAGCAGTCATCAGCCCTTCGGCAGTTGCTTCATAACCGACACGGCTGGCGAACGCCACATCTTCGGCACTAGGATTGTCTCCAAAAAATGTATGGATCCCGTTATTTATATAAGCCTCTACACCATTTTGTTCGATATCTGACTTCTGCTGATCCCGTTTCTTTTGTGCTTCCGGCGAATCAGGGGAAGCAGACGAATAGGCCAGGATCGCTTTATCTATGTCCGCAATTTCTTTCTCCAAAGCGGCAAGCGTAATATAGCCGCCCATAGAGTGCCCTAACCAAGTAGCGTTTGTCACCTTTTCATGTTTCAGTACTTCGGCAATGGCCTCGGCATAATCATATACCGTTTGGAAACCTGGTTCTTCCTTGCTTTTTCCGTGGCCGGGCAGGTCGATGCGAATGATATTATAGTCCTCTTTCAGCTCTTCTACTACCTTATGGAACATATCCGAGCTGCCGAGAAATCCATGGATCATAACAATGGTATCGCCGCCTGTATTGCCGCTTCGTTCATAATATAGCATAAAATAACCTCCTTCTACCTATCCCTCTTTTTGTAATTTCCTTCCCAGTGAGAGCCCTAAACGTATTATCCCTACTTCCGCTGTTTTTTAGCAAAAAAATTACGGAAAGTACGCTGAAAGATTTTTTCCGTGGATTTTGTAGGCCCCGGTAGATATACAATATGGACAGAAGGCTTTTTATGAGCAAAAACGCAATGAAAGGCTAACAAAACAGCTTCTTTGCATTCTTTATATTTATTGCATTTTTTGGCATGTTTGGTTCAACTGCAAAAGTACAAGTAGCAGGGGATGTAGCGGATCTGTTCATCGGCATGATAGCAACCCTGAACTTAATCGTTATGCTGAAACTTTGGAAACAGCAAATGCTCGTTTTTTCCGCCATTATTGCAACAAAAACGAAGTAAATCGGCTCTGTTTTCTGCGGTTTTGTTGCACATTTTGCTTTGATTATAGAGAAAATAAAATGGTTTAGACAAAACAATCACTGCTTAATCGGCCCAAAATAGATGGAAAAGTACCGTTATTGATCAATAAATTGGAGATTTTAAGCTGGGAATCGTTGGTGAATTGATTGATCATGCAACAAAATAAAACCGGTACACAACAGTACCCGGCAGACGGAAAACCTTATGGCTGTATGCTTTTGCCGTAAAAAACCCGCTGTGTCTTTTCTCTCTGCCTATTTTTAAATAGCTATTTAGCCTGAGATCGCAACATAGACATACAACTTATAAAAAATTATGTACCATGTCATTTATTTATAGTTAAGTTGTATGTCAAATGTGGCGAATTGCTGTTTTTTCTGTTTAAAATGCCGGGCACCACATTTTTTTATAGTAACAGGGGGTGGGGCTGTCTTTTTTTGTATGGAATAAATAGACAGTACATTTGCTCAAGCTGAAATGCAAGATATCTTTATTAACTTATGGTTCCAAGTTATTATTTTTTCGAATAATTTTCTAAATCTGTACCTGCCCGATTCGTCATCGCAGCCATTTGTGCCCTTGAGACATTGTCTAATGGGTAAAATCCGCCGTCTGCTTTCCCCTTTATAATGCCTTTATTACTTAGTTTCAAAATGTCTTCATACGCCCAGAAAGTTTTGGGAACATCATAGAAAGGGGACTCAGTTGAGTTATTTAACGGGTAATCTAAAATTCTCGATAATATAGCTGCTAATTGAGCTCTTGTAATGAAAGCATTTGGTTCAAAAATACCTTCACCTGTGCCATTGACGATGTTGTATTTATGGGCAATTTCAATCGCTCGTTTTGCCCAATGGTTTGTCGGCACATCTTTAAAGTAATTAGGGACTGTTTCGTTTGTTTTGTCTAAACCGATTGCCCGTATTAAAATAGCGGTAGCTTGAGCCCTTGTTAAATTTCCATTTGGATCAAACGTGTATTCATTTTTGCCTTTAACCCAGCCTTTTTGGTAAATTGTCATAATATCATTTTCAGCCCAGTGATTTTCTGTATCTATGAAATTATGCTCTCCATTCGCCCAAGCTGAATAAAAGCTCCATATACCTGGATCAGCTTGATTTAATTGCCAGCTTCCTGTTCCTCTTAAATTGTATTTCTCTACTAACCTTAATTTATATTTTAAAGATAAATCATTTTCATACCATATTGTATAATTGCCCGCTGTTAGCTTTTTGCCACCGATATATGTAGGGGAATCGCTGCTTTTCACGGTGAATTTCGCATAGGGCGCCTTGTAAGTATTATGGAAATAGACTTTTCCGTTATATTTATTCACGATACCTTTGATGGCATTATTTGCGATCCCATAGCCGCCTGTCGCTTCGCCGTCTTTCCAAATCCGGCCATAGAAAGGCATGCCTAAAACGATTTTTTGTGAACTAACTCCTTTTTTTAGTAAATAGTTAATGGAATTTTCCACAAACGGTAAACTTGCGACCGGCCCAACCGGTCCACCCTGCCAGCTTTCATCATAAGCCATTAACATTAAGTAATCGCTGTACTCACTTAGTTTCAGAAAATCATACGAACCGTGCCAGCCAGCTGTCCAACCGTTAGGATTTGCAGCCACGGCTATAGATAATATTTTATTCTTGGGCAATTTCTTACGTAATAATCGAATAAAATCGGTAAACGCTTCTTTATCAGTATGGTTTAAATTTTCAATATCAATATCGATGCCATCTAAATTGTTTTTTACGACTGAATCTGCCAGTTGAGTGGATAATAATTCTCGATTTTTCATCGCAGTTTGACCTAATTTACGATCAAAATGGTTGGAGATAAACGGGACAACCTTTAATCCTCTATTATGTAATGCTTCTACTAAACTCTTATCTACTAAAGATTTCAGACTGCCATCAGCATTTAATTCATAAAATAAGGGGGTAGTTGTATTTAAGGAACCTTTTGTCAAATCTATATTTTTTATGTAGGTACTAGTAGTGCTACCGTATAAATAGGACAAATGTACGTCGTTTGTTGAGGCGACGGCACTGAATGGTAAAATGAATAATGCAGTTACCATTACGGGGATTATTAAATATTTTTCTAGCTTCCTCTTCATTACTATATTCCTTTCCAATAGATTTTTTCCGGGAACAATTATATATTGCTTTAGAAGCTGATTTCAAGGTTCAAATAGGGTTTCGTTGAGTCGTTTTGTCAATTGATGATACGGAGAATTTAACGATTGGTTTCAGTCATCATGAGCAGTCGATAAAGAATATATATTCCTAAATATCCACCTGTAAGTAAGAAATAAGGATTTAAGAAAACAGCATGGATATTTGTCATAAAAACAGTTTGGTCTTTAAGAATTTCATAAATGGCAAACGATGCAATATTCCCAAAAATAAGGGTTGATAATATAGCGGCGAAATTAAAAAGAATGCGGATTTTCCTAAAAAATCTTTGGAGCACATACATGGTTATTGGTAATAAAATACTCATGACAACTAATAGTAGCTTCATAAAATCACCCCGAATAGAACGAATTGTATTTCACTTATCATTTACCATTTTACATACATCATTCATTGAAACTTTTGGATCTACCAACATGCCTCCATTCTTGCCGCAAAAAACTGGTTTCAACATATCTTTTCAGACGGGCTCTTGGCCATTGGTAGAACATATTTTGCCGGGCATATAAAAGCAGCATGCGCCAATAGCCGGGCATGCTGCTTTAAGTGTTCACCGTTTGGAAAAGAAAGAACTCATGTTATATTTAACTTTACGATGCTTTGGTCCTCTTTGAATCTATTGTATTTCCTGTGCGTTGTCGATCACTTCCTGTGGAATTGTAATGGCATCGACATTATTGAAATCGGAATAATCAATTGTTGCACTTTGGTCGATTGTCAGGTTGCCGCCTTCTTCTTCTAAAGTGATGATCATATCCATTTTCATATTGCTCATATCAAAGGTTTTCTTATCAATTAAAAAGACATATTGCGCATCTTTGATTTTTAATCCTTCAATACTGCCAAGCATTTGCTCTGCATTCTCGCCGCCCAGCGCTGTTTTTGCCTGTTCAAGGACAAAATCCGTAAATTTCTCGCCGTCAGCATCCAGCGTTAAAATATACTCGTTGTCATTTTGTTCAAATGTAAAGTCCTCTACAAATTGCTCCAGCTGACGAAGCTGCTCGGACGGATCCTGCTGTATACCAGCCTGATTCATCATGGCGTCAAATTGTTCTTCAGGAAGTTTAAACCAACTGTCTGCTGATGCCTCGTATATATAATAGCCGTCGCTTTGAGTCATATACATTTTAGTCGGGACCTTTGTTTCCTGACCGGTTTCGCTCTCTTTTACCGCTGTTGTACCTTCTGCATACAGCTGCATCGGGTCGACTATCATATCCATATTCATATCTGAAGAAGAGGTCATTTCAAATGAGCCTTCTTCTGAATCGACGTTTATGACTTGGTCAATTTTCATCTTTGCTTTCATACTTTCCAATTCTTGCTGGCGTTCAATTGTTTTTTCATATACTTGCTCCAACGTTAAATTGGATTTTTCAGTTGCCTCATCCTTTACGGTTGCTGAATCCCCGCATGCTGCAACTAATACAGCAGATCCTAATGTCATACCAATAAATAATGATTTTTTCAAAAATGCCATCTCCTTTTCATATGTTCCTCTACACATACGTTTAGTACAGATAAAATGTTTCAAAAAAATGAGAATTAAAAAATATTTTGAATAATATGTATAGATATACCATATGATGAAAGCTCAACTCATTGTTTAAAACAGCTAAAAAAAAGGAATAAATAATATATCATTTCAGATAGGGGAGGATGCTTGTGAAAGATAGTATTGCATTGCTGCTCATTGGTGGAATCATAATAAGTGTAAGTATTGTATTACTGCTGCTGCATTATGTGATGCCGGGTCTTGTACTTTTTGCCGTGGCCTCAATCCTTCTTTTATCCGGTCTTTCACTTGTTAAACTTCATGAAGGACAGCCGATTAACCGCCGATCACATATTGGATAATAGGGCTTCTCTTTTCTATTCACCATTTCGTGACATTTTAAACGGGCTGAAACGAATTTCAGGCAACTTTACTATTTTTATTTCCCTTTTTTATATATACTAACTAGTACATTTAAAAATAAGGTGTGTGAATAGAAAGTGAAGACATTATTTTATGATGATGTTTTACGTTTTTTATATAGTAGTGAAATGTTCCAACAGCTCACTGAGGAAGCACAGCAATTATTTTTGAGTCAATTTGCCCGGGATGAAGAATTTATAAAGTCCATTGCGGTAGCAGTTGATTTTCAAGAACGCCTTGGCAAGTTAGAAGGCTCCGTTCCACTGGTCACTCCTTATGAAGAGGATGAATTGCGAAATGTACGTAACATCCAGCGCAAGTTAACTTTAAAGGATAAAGCAGTTACGAAAGGGAATGTGACGTATGTGCCCTTTCATCAGAAAATCGATTTTGCAGCGCCATTGATTATAGGATTGGACACTTCCTGTGAAATGGAGTCATACGAAATACAGGCGAAGGGACTAATTTTGCCGTTATTGGAGCTCTGTGCTGAGCAGAAAAGAGATTGTATCGTAGCAACAATTAATGACCGATGTGTTTTCCCGCACGGAGAATTAACGTCTGAAGGAATACAGCGGCTGCAACATATAAAGATGCAGGATGAACAAGATATAGCACTGCTCTTCAAACAAGCCTTATATCTATTTGATGCTTACCGGTTAAAAGAGGAGGCAGAATTTATGCTTATAACGGCAAATACATTTGCTTCCTCGGATATTCCAGATGGATTGATTGAGGAGTTTGAAATAAGAAATATTGAATTATCAGCCATTGCACTTGATGCAAAGCGTTTCGAGGAGGCTCCTCTGCCATTTTTAAATAAAGTCTTTTTCCCCAACAGCTAAGGACTGCCAATGTAAGAAAAGCATGTGGACTGTATTTTCCTTTCCGGAGAAAATGCGGTTTTTTGCTTATATAGGGATAAAAAAGACGTAAAATTAGTTTGAATAATAAGATAATTTGATTTAAGATAGAAATAGGTAAAGGCGAGGATGAAAAAATAGTAGTGCTATACAATGCCTAAGAGAGCCGGTGTTTGGTGGGAAGCTGGTGCAAAGGGTAGCATGAATGGATTTTCTAGCTGCGAAGAGGAAATGCTTCGACGTCTGTCCCACGTTACGGGAATAAGTGGACTATTTGTTTTACCGAATAGTCAATGAAGGTGGCACCACGGCTCTCCGTCCTTTTTCGGAGGGCCTTTTTTCGTGCAAAAATGAGCTGAGAGAGGATAGTTGAGATGAGAGTAGAGACAAGAGATTATGCAGTCCGGACGATACAGGGGGATACACTAAC
>DEQA01000251.1:14529-25786 GCA_002359075.1 Planococcaceae bacterium UBA3378 | reverse complement strand
GAAAATTCAATTAATACTTCTGTCGTTATTTCCTGAGGAATAAGTGACCCGTTACAATCAGGCCAATTGCGACCACAGCCAAGGCCGCTATCTGTTTTTGTAACAAGCGCCCCGCCTATCAGGATAAACAACATACCGATCGTTGCAGCTACAGCAAGCCATTTCAAATATTTGTTATGTTGCATGATTATGTGCCACCTACTTCTGATTTCAACATCGCTCCCTAAAAAGCGTCTCTAATTTAAAATGATAGCGAATAAACCAATAAAAGACAACTTCAAATAAAAATCCCTTTTTACAGGCGGCTTCCATTTCACAAATTGTTCATAAATTCGTGCCTCTACCTTCACATATACTAATTGGAAAATAGATTACTATATATATGATGATTTTCCTCAAATTGTATTATGTTAGGATGCATCAAACTTTCTTTGAAATTTGTTGAAACGTATAGAAATCATGGACAAATTTCGATATAGTTAGTGTTAGCGGAATATGCTTACAAAAATGAAAGGAGTGGGAAAGTGTCATGTTGGCCACATTCTAACGGCTATGGAAGAACTGAATTGCCAAACGTCATTTTATGTAAATGATCAATCTGCAATCATAAAGATTGGTACTAATTTCTTCTCATTTCCTGACCCATTTACATAGAGGTAGTTGGCTTTTCAGCAAAAGAGGTATTTCATATATTCAGTATATTGAAAATATCATCTGTGAATTGACATGAACCCATTCAAACGGCTTTGTAAGTGAAATTTTGTTATTTACGGCGAGGTGCCGACATGTGAAGACTTGCGAAACATAGTTCTTATAGCTGGAGACGTTTGACGAAGAAAACTGCATGAATGGCTGCTCTCAGCTTCCCGCCTTTAACTGAAAAACCAAAATTAGACATACTTTGTTCATTTATTATCTAAGTGAGTGAAGGATGGGCTATTAAGATGGTTTATTCAATGTTAAGCTAAAGGTAGGAATTCTTTCTTGAATTGGAAGAATTCACATAGAACTAAACCACAGTCCTGGTTGCACATGAAAATACAACAAAGAAAGAGAGGTTTTATTAAGCTATGATGAAAGGGCTTAAAAAATGGCGTCTATTTGCATTGCTATCAGTTTTAACTGTATTCCTTTCTGCTTGTGGCGAAGAATATATTTCAACGCTTAAGCCATCTGGTCCGGTAGGGCAGGAACAGTTAAATATTTTAATTTTAGCAGTAAGTATTATGGCGTTAGTAGTAATCGTTGTTTCAGTTATTTATTTACTTGCTTTTGCTAAATTCCGCCGTTCTAAAGTTGGCGATGATTACATGCCAAAACAAGTAGAGGGCAGCCATACTCTTGAAGTAATCTGGACAGTTATTCCAATCGTTTTACTTCTAATCTTAGCTGTTCCTACACTAACAGCCACTTATAAATTTGCGAATGTTGCTGCAATGGATGAAGTGGATGAAGAAGGAAACAAAACGGCACTTACTGTCAATGTAACTGCAAAATTGTACTGGTGGGAGTTCGAATACCCGGATTTAGGAATTATCACAGCTCAAGAGCTTGTTGTTCCAACGGGAGAAAAAGTATACTTCAACCTGCTGGCTGCTGATGTAAAGCACTCATTCTGGATCCCTGCTGTCGGCGGTAAGATGGATACAAACGTAGATAACTTAAACAAATTCTATCTACAATTCGACGAAGAATCTGAAGGTTTAAAAGACGGCGTATTTTATGGTAAATGTGCTGAGTTATGCGGTCCTTCCCATGCTTTAATGGATTTCAAAGTAAAAACGTTAAGTCCTGAAGCATTTGACACTTGGGTAGCTGCAATGCAGGCTACAGAAGGTAATACAGCAGATGCTAACTCTTCAGATGCCGGGGAAGCTGCATTTGCGAATAGCTGTTTAGGCTGTCACGCAGTATCAGCGGTATCAGGCGCAGGTGTTGGACCGAACTTGACTGCCTTCGGTGACCGTAACCGTGTAGCTGGTTTCATAGAGCATAGTGTTGAAGAAACAACTAACTGGATTATGGATCCCGAAAGCTATAAACCTAGCAACTTGATGGATGGTAAATACTCGGTTAGTGAAGAAGAAGCGAAAGCGATTGCTGAGTACTTAATGACACTATCTGTTGAAGATTGATTCACATTCGTATAGAAATTTTTGAGGGAGGTTAAAGTTGTGAGCTCTGTCGCTAAGAAAAAGGGCTTCGGGGGACATGTTTGGGACTACTTAACGACTGTCGATCATAAGAAGATCGCCATTCTTTATTTAGCTGCCGGTACACTGTTCTTCGCCATTGCTGGTTTTGAAGCGCTATTAATGCGTGTTCAATTGATGATTCCGAATAACGATTTCATCTCAGCAGGCCTATTTAACGAATTATTAACAATGCACGGTACGACGATGCTATTTTTAGCAGCGACACCGTTACTATTTGCCTTTATGAATGCCATCGTCCCCCTGCAAATCGGGGCACGGGACGTTGCATTCCCGTTCCTTAATGCACTTGGATTCTGGTTATTCTTCTTTGGTGCGGTGTTCCTTCACCTATCGTTCTTCCTAGGTGGAGCTCCTGACGCAGGATGGACATCTTATGCATCATTATCATTATACTCGCCTGGACATGGTATTGACTTCTATGTATTAGGTTTACAAATTTCCGGTGCCGGTACATTAATTTCCGGTATCAACTTCATCGTAACAATCATTACGATGCGTGCACCTGGTATGACGTTCATGCGTATGCCGCTATTTACTTGGACATCTTTAGTTTCAAGTACATTAATCTTATTTGCTTTCCCACCTCTTACAGCAGGTTTATTCCTAATGTTAGTGGACCGTATGTTCGGAGCAAACTTCTTCGATCATACAATGGGGGGTAACACTATTATTTGGGAGCACTTATTCTGGATCTTTGGTCACCCTGAAGTATATATTTTAGTATTACCGGCATTTGGTTTGTTCTCTGAAATCATTCCGGTATTCGCACGTAAACGTTTATTCGGTTACTCTTCCATGGTATTTGCGACAATCTTAATTGGTTTCTTAGGATTCATGGTTTGGGCCCACCACATGTTTACAACAGGTCTTGGCGCAACTGCGAATGCAATCTTCGCTGTAGCAACAATGGCGATCGCTGTACCAACAGGTATGAAAGTATTCAACTGGATCCTGACTATTTGGGGCGGTTCGATTAAAGTTACAGTACCTATGCTGTATGCACTTGGTTTCATCCCGTCATTCGTTGCGGGTGGTGTTACAGGGGTTATGCAGGCGACTGCACCGCTTGACTACCAATTACATGATTCTTACTTTATCGTAGCTCACTTCCACTACGTTATCGTAGGGGGTATCGTAACTGCGTTATTCGGTGCAGCACATTTCTACTGGCCGATTATGTTCAACCGTGCGTTGAATGAGAAACTAGGGGTTCTTACTTTCTGGATCTTCTTCATTGGTTTCCATTTAACATTCTTCTTACAGCATTTCTTAGGTTTAATGGGTATGCCACGTCGTGTATTCACGTACATGGATGGCCAAGGCTGGGATACATTCAACTTCATCTCTACAATCGGTGCATTAATGATGGGTGTAGGGGTAATCCTACTTGTGATCAACGTATTGATTTCAATTAAAACTGCACCACTTAACCGCCGCGACTACTGGGGCGATGGACGTTCTCTTGAATGGGCGCTTGAAACACCGCTGCCATTCTATAACTTTAAACAAACTCCACTTGTTCGTGGATATGATCCGTACTGGATTGAAAAACATGAAGGGAATAAAGAGGGTATGGTATATGCAGAGCCACTAGGCGATATCCATATGCCAAACAACTCGATTTTACCATTCATTATGTCAATCGGTACTTTCATAGCAGCATTTGGTGCATTATACAGCCCGTGGGGAGACCAAGCAAAAGCTGGCACTGCGGAAAGCGTATCACCTGGATTGTCTTTGGCATTGCTAATCGGTGGTCTTGGTCTTACAGTACTATGTATGATCATTCGTTCAGTCAAAGATGATTATGGCTACCATGTCCATAAGGAAGAGGTAGAACAAATCGAGAAGGAACTTGCTGAATTCCGTGCAAAAGGGGGTAAACGTTAATGGACGTTAATCAAAAATTTACTCCGCAAAATTGGCCGCAGCATGCTGAAACGGCTACAATGGAAGGGAGAAACAAGTTCGTAGGGATTTGGATTTTCCTTGCATCTGATACAGTATTGTTTGCAAGTGTGTTCGCAACATACCTGGCACTGAAGAATCAAGGTCCTGCCGGTATGGAATTCACTACACAAAGCTTGTTTGAATTGCCGTTAGCATTTATGATGACGATGCTGTTATTAACATCTTCATTAACGTCTGTTTACGCCATGTATCACATGAAGAACCATAATGCTAAAGGTGTCATTACTTGGATGGCAATTACTGTTCTTTTAGGTCTTGGGTTCCTGGCACTGGAAATCTATGAGTTCCAGCATTATGTACACATTGGATTTGGCTATACACAATCAGCGTTCTCTTCAGCATTCTTTACGCTGGTAGGTACGCATGGTCTACACGTTATCATTGGTTTAGTTTGGATTACGGGATTAATTCTTCGTAATGCGAAGCGTGGATTAACGTTATACAACGCACCGAAGTTCTTTGCAGCCTCAATTTATTGGCACTTTATCGACGTTGTATGGGTATTCATCTTCACAGTAGTTTACTTGATGGGAGTGTTAGGATAATATGGCACACGATACTCATTTCGAAACTCGTTCGCAAACTCAGTATGAATATGACCGCGCGAAAAATGCTAAGCATATGCGAAAGCAAGTGACGCAATTTGCGCTTATGATTTTGCTGACGTTTGTTGCTTTTGCAGCAGTAGTAGCGGACTTTTCACCGTACTTCATCAAGCCGCTTATTCTTTTACTGGCAGGAGTACAGGTAGTACAGCAGCTTTATTCTTTCATGCATATGGATGAAAAAGATGCTCCACATATGGGTGTTATCTCATTCTTCATGTGGGGTGGCGGATTTATCGCCTTTACGTTCTTCGTAGCGTTCTTAACAATCATTTGGTGGTAATTCCCTCTATAAAACGTCTTCAGTATAAACTGGAGGCGTTTTTTATATAGGAAAGCCTAATCAGAAATTTTAATACATAAAAAATTCAGAATTTACCTTAAACCTAGTTGACTAATAGGGAATGTATAGTATACTAATAATAAATAAATCTTCCTTCTTAAACAAAGGATTGCCGATCGTGTTTAGGGGAGGAAAACATAAAATAGCTGACTAGAAAAACTAGAGGCGTTTTAATGCGGGCATTATGCTGGCGTTAAGACGCCTCTTTATGTATATAGGGGGGAAGAGATGTTAACATATTCTACCTGGCAGGAGCCTGAGTTGAAATTTGAAGTGGATGACACGTATAAAGGGGCTTTGGATGTTCTACGGTGGGCTTATCAGCATTATGGTGAGGAAATCGTATATGCATGCAGTTTTGGCATAGAAGGCATTGTCCTGATTGATTGTATATCAAAAGTAAAACCGGATGCTAAAATCGTCTTTTTAGATACGGATGTTCATTTTAAAGAAACATATGAAACCATTGAACGGGTGAAAGCAAAATATCCGGACCTCCGGATTGAAATGAAAAAGCCAGCTTTAACACTGGAGGAACAGGAAAAAGAATACGGATCCGCCCTTTGGGAGCGTAATCCTAATCAATGCTGCAATATAAGGAAGCTACAACCGCTTACTGAAACACTAACGGGCGCCAAGGCATGGATTTCCGGTTTGCGCCGTGAACAGTCCCCGACTCGGGCGAATGTAGAATTTATTAATTTGGATAAACGTTTTGAGTCAATTAAAATATGCCCGCTTATTCACTGGACATGGAAGGATGTATGGCGATATGTTTCGAAGCATGATCTGCCATACAACCCGCTGCACGACAAAGGTTATCCAAGTATAGGATGTGAAACCTGCACAAAACCCGCCTTTACAATGGATGATTTGCGTTCCGGCCGCTGGTCTGGCCAAGGAAAAACGGAGTGCGGCCTACACGGATAAAGGAGGAGTTGCATGCTCGAATACATTGCAATTGGAATTGCTCTCTTTTTTGCAGCGAATATTGGAGCGAGTGGTGCTGCAGCTTCAATGGGAGTGGCCTACGGGTCGGGGGCCATTAAAAATGCCCGGCTCGCTCTCTTTCTCTGTGCCATTGGCGTATTATTAGGCGCAGTTATTGGGGGAGGCGAAGTCGTTAAAACCATCAGCGGCGGCATTATCCCTGAAAGTATTATTACGGTTAAGCTTGTCATTATTATTCTTATTGCAGCTACAAGCACTTTATTTATCGCCAATTTAATGGGAATTCCTTTATCGACGAGTGAGGTAACGGTTGGTGCGATTGTTGGCGTTGGAATGGCCTATCAGATTCTTTTTATCAATAAATTACTGTATATTATGGCTTTTTGGGTACTCATTCCTATCGTTGCGTTTTTTATATTATTTATAGGGGGAAAGGTGCTGTATTTCTATCAGAAAAAAGGCCGGCTAAAGGACCGCCCCCTATTTACATATTTGCTGATTTTGGCAGGCTTTTTTGAGGCATTTTCAGCAGGGATGAATAATGTGGCGAATGCTGTAGGGCCGCTCGTTGGTGCCAGTATTATGACAGTACCCCAGGGAATCTGGATTGGTGGTCTTTTTGTCGGCATAGGAGCCCTGCTGTTAGGGAAGCGTGTCCTTGAAACGAATGGCAAGAAAATTACCCGTTACGAAAAAACGGAAGGTATTTTAATATCCAGCACCGGTGCAGTTTTAGTAGCCGTCAGCTCCGTATTTGGATTACCGGTACCTTTAACACAAGTCACTTCATCCGGCATTATCGGTTTAGGAGTAGCAAAAAATGGAGCAAAAGTGTTTGATAAAAACATTGTAAAGAAAATTTTTAGAATCTGGATTGTATCACCCGTATTTTCGTTGGCCATTTCTTATATGCTCGTAAAGCTGTTTATAGAAAATGATTTTTATTCAATTATTGTACTGGCCAGCATAGCAATCGCCATTATTGGTTCGATGAGCTTGATGAGAATAGTGCGGGAAGAGGCCCGGACATTTAATGATGAAGGGTCCGGCATTTAAACCTACTAAACTAATTGGAGGAATGAGAAATGAGTTTGCAGCCACATGGTGGAAAGTTGATTAATGCGTATAAGCCGGAAACAGATGTTACGGCGCTGACAAAGGAAATCGAGATCGATGCCATTGCCTTAAGTGATTTAGAGTTGATCGGTATCGGTGCCTACAGTCCGATCGATGGATTTTTAAATAAAAAAGATTACGAAACAGTTGTAGAAAATATGCGTCTAGCTACAGGTCTTGTATGGAGCATACCTATTACATTACCAGTAGATCCATCCGCAGCTCAAGCACTTGCTGCCGGTGAGGAAGTAAAGCTCGTGCAAAACGGTACTGTATATGGAACATTGATAGTCGGAGATATATATGAGCCTGATAAAGAAAAAGAGGCGAAGGCAGTCTATGGAACAGATGATAAAGCACATCCAGGTGTGGCGAAACTATTTGAGCGTCCTTCTGTCTATGTTGGTGGTGCTGTGAAGCTAATCAAAAAGTCCGATAAACCATTTCCTGCTTATACATTTGAACCGAAGGAGACACGCCGGATTTTCAAGGATAAAGGATGGAAAACAATTGTCGGCTTCCAGACAAGAAATCCTGTCCACCGTGCTCATGAATATATTCAAAAGATAGCATTGGAAATAGTAGACGGGCTCTTTTTGAATCCGCTCGTCGGAGAGACGAAGTCTGATGATATCTCTGCTGCAATCCGTATGGAAAGCTATGAAGTGTTATTGGAAAAGTATTATCCACAGGAGCGTGTCCAATTGGGCGTATTTCTTGCAGCGATGCGGTATGCAGGACCACGTGAGGCTATTTTCCACGCATTAGTCCGCAAAAATTACGGCTGTACACACTTTATTGTTGGACGGGATCATGCAGGTGTCGGCGATTATTACGGCACGTATGATGCACAAAAGTTATTTGATCTGTTTACACCGGAGGAAATAGGCATTACGCCGTTAAAATTTGAGCATAGCTTCTACTGTACGGAATGTGAGGGCATGGCTACAACAAAAACATGTCCGCATGGCCCGGAAGCCCGTGTTATTTTATCCGGGACAAAGGTGCGTGAAATGCTAAGAGCCGGTGAAATTCCGCCAGGCACTTTCAGCCGGAAAGAAGTAATTGACGTATTGATTCGCGGATTACGCGAAGAAGCAACTGTGTAGGAGGGAAGAAAATGAGTACAAATATTGTATGGCACGAGGCTTCCGTTACAAAGGAGGAACGCCGTAAAAAAAATGGCCATTCAAGTTTTATCCTTTGGTTTACAGGCCTTTCTGCATCAGGCAAATCTTCAGTGGCAAATGCCTTTGCCCATAAACTATTTGAAGACGGCAAGCAGGCGTTTGTACTGGATGGAGATAATGTGCGTCACGGTTTAAATAGTGATTTAGGCTTTGATGAGGTCAGCCGAAAAGAAAACATCCGGCGTATCGGAGAGGTGGCAAAGCTCTTTGTTGAGGGAGGCCAAATTGTGCTGACCGCTTTTATCTCACCTTACAGGGAAGACCGGCAAGTAGTAAGAAGCCTGGTAGCAGAAGGTGAGTTCATTGAAGTCTTTGTTCAATGTTCAGTAGAAGCGTGTGAAAAACGCGATCCGAAAGGTCTGTATAAAAAAGCACGCAATAATGAAATTCCAAACTTTACTGGTATCAGTGCTCCTTATGAGGAACCGGTAAATCCCGAAATCATTCTCAACACGGAAAAGTATACAATAGAAGAATGTGCACAACAGCTACAGCATTTTTTATCGGAAAAAGGATATATTTAAACGGTGGACGGTCAACGAGAGTTGGCCGTTTTTTTGTTAGGATGCAGCAACGGAAATCAGGCATATTATTTTGGCTCGTATAATTTTGCCGATATGATGCTAGAGGGAACCTTGGAAAAAATAACAAGCTTTCTTGTTGATGAATGCAAAAGGTGATGGGCACGGTTGAAATTTTCTAAGAATGGTATAAAGAAGCAATTGTCATACGATGTTCATTGAAGTCTCCGTACAACAGTTCTATAATGGAAGTATTGAAATTAAAGGAGCGCATATGTATGTCATTAAGTATATTTGGTTTTCAGGCGCTATGGAGTCCTTATTTAATGGGCGTAATCGTATTTTTAACGGTTGTCTATTTTTTAACGACGACTGTTTGGAGGAAGGATTTTAAAGTAAGTGAGCCGCTGAAAAAGAGCGAGGCAGTGTACTTTATTCTAGGAATGATTTCTCTTTATATTATTAAAGGCTCGCCAATTGATTTGATGGGACATATTACTTTTACGATGCATATGACTCAAATGGCATTGCTGCTATTACTCGTTCCGATACTTATTATTAAAGGCATTCCGTGGTGGGTATGGAAGGTCGTAGTGGAAGCTCCTGTAGTACGGACAATTTTTAAAATTTTCACGAAGCCTTTGATCGCAATTTTTATCTTTGTTTTCATGTTTAGCTTTTACCATCTCCCATCGGTTTTTGATGTCATTAAGCTCGATATGACACTGCATGGTATTTATACATTTTTACTATTTATAAGTGCCCTGTTCATGTACTGGCCATTATTTAACCAAGTAGAGGGCCAGCACAAGATGAAAAATATTAACAAGCTGGCATACATCGCTGGAAATGCTGTGCTTATTACGCCGGCATGTGCATTGATTATTTTCGCATCGCATCCTTTATATGCTACTTTTTCGGAAGCCGAATCCTGGTTAAAGGCAATGGAGCTGTGTGTTCCCAGTGGTACGCTGTCCAGCTTGAATTTATCCGGTCCTGAGTTATTTACTAATATGAATCCTGTTAGCGATCAGCAAGTAGGCGGCGTATTAATGAAAATCATTCAGGAAATCATCTTCGGGGTCATTTTATTCCGGGTATTCCGTGAATGGTGGAACAGTGAACGGACAAATCAGGAAGATATTACGGAAAAAGCATTGCGTGATTTCCAAAACCGTACAAACTATAATTAATTTAGAGAACGAATAGGAGAATGGGAAATGGGTTTACCAATTTTACCGACGATTAGTACATCATTCATCGTGCTAAGTGCTGTTTTAGTAGCGATTGGATGGGGCTTAATTGTTAAAGGAAAAGTCGAGGCTCACAAAAAAGTGATGTTCGCAGCTGGTGTTGCAGCACTTGTGTTCTTCATTATTTATGTTTCACGAACTGTATTTATTGGCAATACGGCATTTGGCGGGCCGGATGAACTGAAAGGTTATTACACATTCTTTTTAGTCTTCCATATTACACTGGCTACAACAGGAGCGGTTTTTGGGGTTGTCAGCCTTTGGACAGGCTATAAAAATAATTTGAAGATTCACCGTAAAATTGGTCCGATTACAAGTATTATTTGGTTCTTCACAGCCATTACAGGTGTACTGGTGTACATGCTGTTATATGTTATTTATGAAGGCGGAGAGACAACGTCGGTCATTAAAGCGATATTTGGTTTCTAACGGAGGAGAGGTGCTATGCAGGCATCTCTTTTTTAGTGCGGTCCGAGCTTATTACATAATGCAGCAAATCTTTTGCATAATATCTAAAAAGGATATTGTCTCTGCAAGCTCGAATATATTCTATACGTAGTAACAGCTCTTTTTTGCATTTAAAAAGGCAACCATACAAGGCTGCCGTTGTGTTTTATAAAGCTTGTTGTATCCCGTATTGAGATAGGTCTTTTGCAACAGCTGCCAGAATTTGTTCGCAATCTTTCACAAGATGTGCAGGAAATACTTCATCTGTGTACTCCACGCCGTGTGGATAATAGTATTTGCCAAGTGCCGGTTTTAAAATTTTTAATGTGGCATCGTGTGCTCCTACATCGCCGGAAATAGCATCGCAGAACAGGCGTAAATAAAAGCGGCCTTCACGCACATCGAAACGGCGGTCAAATGTCATGCGGTCATAGTCCCATGCACCGTGGCACTCTAAGCCGTGCTTTTTTAAGATATCAGAGAGAAATTCCTGATCAACAACAATATTTTCTAATTTTGTATTTTCGAAATACATTGCTTTATCCTCCTTTAGCAAATCCTACATATTATGTGCTCTATTTTTAATAATAGAGTAAATTTACATTTGTTGCAATGACAACATTGTGTCAGCATTTACCTAATTG
>DEQA01000251.1:0-14427 GCA_002359075.1 Planococcaceae bacterium UBA3378 | reverse complement strand
CTTCAGGCAAGCGTCCAGCCAGAACGGAAATCAACCCCATGTTACGGTGATGAACCTAATAATAGATAAAGAATATAAAAAAAGGTGGAAAATCCATGAAGGCGTTATTCCGTATTTTAATTCTAGCAACTGTTATCGGCCTTATTTTTTATTATGCTACTATTGATAATGAACATGTTCCCCTGGAAGGTCCAACTACAGCGCAACAGGCGATTCCATCCGATCAGTATATTAACGATTATAATGAAGCGCTATTACGACCGGAGACAGGGATTTCGACGATGATCGGCCAACCCGTTGACCTGCTGATTCAAAGTTATGGCGAGCCGGCAAGAAAGGATGCGACATCCTTTGGCTATGAATGGTGGATATATGAGCAACTGATGGTTGGTGTTGAACAGGGGAAAATTACACAAGTGTATACAAATGCAGAGGACTTGAATGTCAGCCCTTATACGATTGGTCAGCCAGCTGAGGATGTATACAGAATGACGATTATGGACGCGGAAGTTTCCGTTACGATCGGTGAAAATATCTATATGTTCACGATGAGCCAAGAAGATACGAAAAATCGTCTGCTCGTTAAATTTGATACGCTTTATGCACAGTTATACATAGACAAGGAAGAAGAAAAATTAGCAGGCATTCGTTTTATGGATGGAAAAACACTTGTCCTTCATCAACCGTACGAAATGCAGTTTATAGGTGAAATGATTGTAAAGGAGGTACCTTCTTCGTTTCAGCAATTTGAAATTAACCAGGCAAGCGCTGAACAACTTTTTGAATTAACGAATCTATACAGAAAAAAATTCGGCGCCGGGTCTCTTGTTCATTCTGAATCATTAAACGAGACAGCGATGGCTCATAGTGAGGATATGTTTTTACAGGACTATATTTCCCATGAGTCACCAACATACGGCTCTTTGGCACAACGTATGGAGAAAAATGCTATTTCCTATGAAGAGGCAAATGAAAACGTAGCGATGGCTTATTTTGACGCGATTGAAGCTGTTCATGGCTTGCTGAACTCTCCCGATCACCGGGCGATCATGCTTGATAAGCAATATACGCATGGCGGCACCGGCGTTTATTACAATTATTATACGCAAATTTTCATCAAGAAAAGTGCACCAGAAGAAAGCGGTCTTTAGTAGAAGGCCGCTTTTTTGTGTCAAATTCCTCACGCCCACATACTGTAAAACAGGAGGGTGTAACGTGCAATTAGCAGAGTTATTAAAAGATTGGCCGTGCACGGTAAAGGGCTCAATAAGAGAAGAAGTCGTTCGTATTGAGGATGCATTGGAAGCAGTGCAGCCAGGTGATTTATTTATCGCGCGTAAAGGAAGAAAATATGACGGGAAAAAATGGATTGATCAGGCGATCGACCGTGGAGCAAAAGCCGTTGTAGTAGATGAAGAAATTTTTTTTGATGATTATATTTGTAGTGTACCGTTAATATGGGTGCCTAATATATTGCAATTCAGTGCCTATGCAAGCGCTAAATTATGCGGGTTTCCCTCAGAGGTACTCAAGATTATCGCCATTACGGGGACAAACGGGAAGACGACAGTCAGCCATTTCATCGGCCAGATGCTTCAAAAATTAAATAAACGTGTACTTGTCATTGGAACAAATGGCGTTTATTTAAATGGTACGCCGTTTGAGACGAATATAGAACAGCTAACTACACTGCAACCGAAACATTTGCATCCGTTATTTTTGGAAGCAATCAAGCAAAATGTCGAATATGTCATAATGGAAGCTTCATCGATGGGATTAGCTACGTATCGGCTTGATCATTGTGATATAGATATTGGTGTATTTTTGAACTTGGCGGAAGATCATATAGAAGATCACGGGTCATTTGAGCAATATAAATTAGCAAAACAACGACTTGCAGGGCTGAGCCAGAAGCTGGTATTAAACGGCGATGATTCATTTTGCAGAAGCGTCGGAGTGCTTACGAAGCGGGAGAAATGCTATTTTGGACTAAAAGGGCGTGTGGATATATTATTGCAGGCTTTAGCGGAAGGCAAAACAGAAAGCACATGCTGGGTTCAAACCGCTCAAAAAGAACGTGTGGTCACTGTTCCTTTTATAGGAGACCACCAGCGGGCAAACGTAGCAGCTATGATAGCGGTATTAAGGACTCTTGGCTTTTCGTTTGATGCTGTAATGAAATTGATTCCAGAACTGTCCTTGCCGGAAGGGCGGATGCAAACGTTCCAGAGCAAGCAGGGATTTCATGTGATTGTCGATTATGCCCATACAGCCGATGCGCTAAAGGCAGTTCTTCAAACAGTTAAAAACACCTATACCCGAAGCATATATGCTGTCTTTAGCTGCGGCGGGGAAAGAGATGTGGCAAAACGGCGGGAAATGGGTGCAGTTGCTTCCAAATACGCAAATCATATTATTTTAACTACGGATAATTGCCGAAGCGAAAATCCGGAGGTTATTAACAGGCAGATTGCTGAAGGATTTTTCGCCACTCAAAGCTATGAAATGATTTTAGACCGTGAAGAGGCAATTGAGAAGGCGCTCTGTATGGCTAAAGAAGGAGATGTCGTCATCATTGCAGGAAAAGGGCATGAACGTACCCAAACAATTGGGAACATCACGGCTCCGTTTTCCGATATTGAATGTGTGACTTCCTTACTTGCGCGGCTCGATGACGAAAAAAGTTGCGGTAGCCGTAGCTAGCTTTTTACACGTTTCGTCTTCGATGACACACTCCATTACAAGCATATGGCGGCCTTTCTTGACAAAATAGCCCTTTGCAATTAGTTCTTTATTCGTTGTTGTTGCCAGATAGTTAATATGTAAATTAGTCGTCACTACATTTTTTCCCGGCTCAATGGAGCGTGCGGCAAGTTCCCCCATTGCTGCATCGGCAATGGTAGCTAAAATTCCACCATGCGGCAGCTTGATTGTATTATGGATGACAGGGGTAATCGGAATACGGATAATGCTATGATCAGGATAAAACTCCCCTGTCATATGAAGGGCAGCATTAATAAACCGTTGATAGAAGCCGGTTTGTTTGTTCCGTAAACCATCAAGCAGATGCATCAGTACTTCCTCATCCTCTGGTGTGCTGTCAGATAAAATTTGCTGTAAGAGCTCTTCTGCTTTTTCTTTTGTTGAAGTTGTCATGATGTCTCTCCTCCTATTTTAATTCGTATTTATACCAAATGTAACATAATTTCTGTTATGATAGGTAAGAGATTGGAGGAGTTTTCGATGTTGATGACTTCAGAATGGGCATTCATTTTAGACGAAGCCGATCAGCTAAGTGCGATGATCCTTTCATCTGAGCCAGCGCAAAATCTGCGTATTGCTTACAAAGCAGTATACGAGGATGCGGAGCTTTCTGACCAGATAAAGGCGTTTAGCCGGCTAAAGGAACATTATGAAGATGTACAGCGTTTCGGGAAATACCACCCGGATTATCATACAATTATGAAAAAAATACGTGAGCAGAAGCGTGCTTTAGATTTAAATGAAAAAATCGCAGCATTGAAGATTGCAGAAAACGAATATCAGGATCTGCTGGATGAAGTAAGCTTGATGATTGGAAAATCTGTATCGGAGGCTGTAAAAGTGCCGGTAAGCAATCCATTCTTTTCAACAGACAGCGGCTGCAGTACAGGCGGCTGCGGTTCTGGAGGATCATGCTCGTGCTCAGCATAAATTGGACAGCAGGGAAATTCCCTGCTGTTTTTTTGTGGGTAAAGATTAGAAGGAAATGAATGGAATATCAGTTTTTTTCAATATTATTGATCTTAACCATAATTTGGGGATTGCAGACTGGTATGATAACTGGTTGATTGAAGTGGCGGCCGGCGACTCCTTGGGAATCAGCCTGTGCTTAAAAAACAATGATTTCGAGGCCTATCTCCGAAATCATTTAGTTGGAGCCGTGCCCCTCACAGAAAGCGTCCAGCCAGAACAGAAATCAAACACATGTTACGGTAATGAACCAATATTATCCTTATTAGTTAATGAATTTTGCGAGAATGGTTTTTTTTTCTAGGTAATTCGTTTACAATGGACAAGATTAAGCTAATAGAGGGGAATAAGTGGTGTTAGGTTCAAATAAAAGATATATATTTCATTTGAGGTATTTAATCATTGGGGTAGTCATGCTTGCCTTTATTTCTACAGTGGCCAGCAGTTTATGGGGTGTTTATCAAATATCAAAAAATATTTTGATTGAAAATACATTAGAAACAAACCGTGTTTACGCACAGAAGCTTGCTACGACGGCTGATACGTATTTAGAGGAAACATTTAGAACGCTGCAGTTCAGCGCTCTCTATATTGCGGAGAATTATGAAGATGAAATTTTGCTTCAGCAGGAGGTAGAGCGTTTACGCTACCAGACAGATGTATTCAATTCTGTCGCCATTACAGATGCTGAAGGAATCGTCCTGGCCGTTTCGCCTCCTACATTGGAGCTAAAAGGTGTGCAGTTGAGCAGTGAGCAGACGGGAGACGCGTTGGAAAAGAAAAAGCCGCAAATATCAAAGCCGTATGAGGGGGTCACAGGGCGAAAGCTGATTTTTATTTCCCAGCCCATTTTTAATGCGGCCGGGGACTATATGGGACTTGTTGGTGGAACGATTTATATTGAACATAACAATATATTTCATAAGTTATTAGGAGAGCACTTTTATCATGATGGTTCTTATGTGTATGTAGTGGATGAGGACGGTACGATTATTTATCATCAGGACCCAAGCAGAATAGGTGATAATGTCGCGGGTAATGATGTAGTGCAGGAACTGATGGAGGGAAAAAGCGGAGCCGAGAAAATAACAAATACGAAAGGCGTAAAAATGCTTGCAGGTTATAGCTCAGTCGAACTTTCTAAATGGGGAATTGTTTCCCAGCGGCCGCTTGATGTCGCCTTGCTTCCATCTGCCAATCTGGTTGAGAAGACAGCCCTCATTTTCATGCCATTTGTTTTACTGGCCTTGCTGATTGTCCTTGTTATTGCTTCTTTTATTACAAAGCCGCTGCAGCAGATGGCACTGCTCTCAATGAATGATCAGGAAAAGGTGAAGATAGAGGAGCTTTATAAAGTGAGAAGCTGGTATTTTGAAGCGCGTGTTTTAAAAGAATCCCTGGTATATGCCTTTACCCTTCTTCAAAGCCGCATCGATCACTATCAGACCCAATCAACAACTGATGCATTGACGGGACTGATGAATCGGCGCTCTATGGATGAGACACTTATACGGTGGACGGAAGAAAAACTGCACTATGCTGTATTACTGATCGATCTGGACCATTTCAAAAGTGTAAATGATACATATGGCCATGCAATCGGGGATGATGTGCTGAAATATTTAGCTAAAAGTATGCGGATGCACAGCCGCCCGCAGGATATTTGCTGCCGTTACGGCGGTGAGGAATTCATTATGCTATTACCGGAAGCAACCGAGACAGAAGCGTATACGGTAGCGGAAAATCTTCGGCAGTTTCTGGAGAATACAGAAAGCCCTTGTGGCAGACCGGTCACAATGTCGGGGGGAATCGCAGCCTATCCACAGGCAGGAGGCACTCCTCATATTATTATTGAACGGGCAGATCAGGCATTGTACCAAGCAAAGCATCACGGCCGCAATCAAGTGCAGGTTTACTATATAGAAAAAAATACTCAATAAAAGAAGCTTGGCCCATTTGTAAGGGTCAAGCTTCTTCTTATTATTGTGCATATTTTTTTAGTAATGTTTCTGCGATATCCGGACGGTCTGTCACAATACCGGATGCACCAGTACGGACAAGACGGGACATTGTCACAAGGTCATTGATCCCTGTATATAGTACATGGCAGTTTAGATCGCTTAAGAACTTAATGAATTTTGGTGAATCAAAGTTCATGACATTTGATTTTAATGGTGTTTCAAATACATCTACCTTTGGAGAGTACAAATGTCCGAATTGGCTTGTTAAAGATGTGTAAGCTTTCGTAAGGTCGGAATCTCCGGCACCTAATGCCACACGATCTTGTGCATACAGATTGAAACGATCCGTCTGCTCACTGTAGTTTGAAGATACGATGACGCGTCCTGTCGCTTGCAGCTCTTCAAGCAAACGCCATAGCTTGGATGGCATGAGGCTGCCTTCGTAAGTATCAGGAGCATCCTTAATATCGATGTATATAAGTTTGTCAGGAAAAGCCTCCAGCAACTCACGTAAAGTAACTATTTTTACTTTTTCCCCTTTATATGGGTGATTGCCTTCTAAACAAATGAAGTTTTCTCCGATGTTTAATTCACGCAATTCTGCTAACGTTAAATCTTTTACATTACCTGTAGCGCCTGTTAGACGTTCCACAGATGCATCGTGGAACAAGACGATTTCTTCATCTTTTGTCAGACGGATATCCACCTTGAAGCCGTCCACTCCATATTCTGCTGCCTTTTCAAATGCCAGCATAGAATGCTCAGGTGCTAAGTGGCCACCGCCGTGGCGTGCCAATACAATTGGTCTTGTAAAATTCAGAACGTCTTTATCTTCTCGTTTTTGTGGCTTTGCTACTGCTTTTGTACCTGCCCAGACAGCTGCACTGGCTGCTGCAATGGCAAGTGCGACTTTCGTTTTCTTTCTCATACTTGTCCTCCTCTTACGTACTGTATTCCTTTGTAAAGCTTCCATATACATGTAAGACATGGATAGAGCGCCAATTTATACTAAACTATCGAGGAAGCACTCTATTATTACATTATAACGGAAAATCCTCCATCCTGTCAGCTAAACTCTGTTGCTATCATTTTTGTGTGTATGGTATGCTCTAAACAAGAAATGAGGGATTTATCATGACAGATAGGCAAGGAATTATCGTCTATGTGCATCAATTGAAGCATGCAAAATCTTTACGGAAATACGGCCATGTTCATTACATTTCCCGTAAAATGAAATATGTAACCATGTATTGCAATCAAGAAGATGTCGAAACGATCAAAAATAAATTGCAACGTCTTCCATTTGTGAAAGACGTTGTCGAATCATTCCGCCCGTTTTTAAAAACCGAGTTCGAGAATGCGAAGCCGGATAAAGCAAAAGAATATGATTATAAAATAGGGCTTTAATTTAGTGCATAGGCGGAATATAGTGGCTCATGCGCAATATACCGATTAAATACTGATAAAATTGAGCTGTCTCCGTGAAGAAGGAGGAATGCTTGATCTCAACTGTGTTTGCCTGCTTTCCAATTGCAGACAGCGCTTCTTCAAATAAACCGAGCCGTTTGGTCTGCTTGTCCTCGTTGTACGGGATTCCTTCCCTACATACGTAGATGGGCATAAATTTGCTTTCGCCTACAGGTTTGAAAGCGACAGCAAGTGAACAAACTTTTTGCTCCTTTTTATAGGAAGTGAAAATGAACGCCTCGTGGAAGCGTGTCTCATTTGTTTTAATAAGTTCGCATAGTTCATATACATCACCGTAACCTTGGCCAAGCTCTATAAATTGTTGAATCATTATTCGTCACATCCTTTCCATTCCATATAGTATCATGATGCAGGAGGAACAGGCACATGAAAATCGCAGTAAGTTTATTCACTACACTTTTAGTTGTTATAGGAGCCATGCTCTTTATGCAATATCAAGTGTATTCAAACCAGGAGATTCCGACTAATAAAGCCTATACGTACTCCCAGGAAATCGAGATTACGTACCGTGCAGGCAGCCTCGATATCCGTCATCATTTCAAAAACCTGCCGAATGATGAGCTTAAAATTGTATGGCCATCCACAGCGGTGGATTCGCAATGTTTTTTAGAGACGGAACACAGCTGTACACGCCTGAGTGAAGATAAGGCGATGTTTACAGCAGGGGAGGGCCGGTCACAGTCCATTTCCTACATCATTCCGTTAGAGGGCGGTTTGACAGCCAATAAGTTAATGAAAGATGTTTTTGCCTCTTTGCAAAATGGGGATGTTCAGTTTACAACGGTCCATATCTCAACGGACAGCACAATAGCAGGACAGTGGGTGACAGGTCTTCCTTTAATTGGGCAGCAGTCACTTGCGCTTGTGAATTATTCCATGTTTAGTGGGACGGGGCAGGTTCAGGATCTGTATTGGCAAACAGACAGCCTGGCATTGCAGAAAAAAACAGAGGCGCTTTCGCTTTATGCACAAGCAGAGATTCCGGATGAAATCAGCAAATGGATGGATGAGCTGCCTAGGTTATCGGAAGAGCATATAGCAATCATCGGTGGTGTGAACCAAAAAGAAGAAGGCTACCGCATGTTATTTATGCCGGAGCTGACGGTTGATGCTCTGACGAAAGAGGTGCTGATGAAGCAGGTCGAGTCTGCTTATGATTTCGGCAATTCTCCGTTATGGCTAAAGCATGTGGTTGCAATGTATTTGTCAGGTGAAACGTTTGGTACTCCGCGTGCAAAGGCAGTTGTGGAGGAAGTAAACAGCCAAATGTCAGAAGAACAGCTTGCCAAATGGAAGCAGCGTTTAAAAGAACTGGCAGGAAGCAAGATTGACGCATCGTTATTGGACGCGGAGCTATCTGCTGCTTTAGGCACTTATACTGAATATTTCTCCATGAATGTAGATGCTGAGCAAACATATCCTTTCATTTACAATGACAAACGTGACATTTATATTGAGGAAGAAGCGGCAAAGGATGTAAAAGCCATTTTATACGAAGGAAAAGTATTGTATACAGCAGATGCATTGCTTCGGGAGTTAGGCTACACGACTTCGGTCGGGCCGAATGGCTATTATGTGAGCAGCAAAACACGTGTATTCCGTTTCCCGGGTGCTGAGCATGGCTTCTATGTTTTCAATCAGCGTCGCTATAATACGACAGCCTCGCCGCTAACAGTCATAGCGGGCGATTACTATATTGAAGAGACTTGGCTGCAACGCCTGTTTTTAGTGGATCTTCAAAAAGATGAGCAGTCCATCTGGATTACTACAGCAGCACAACAATAGAAAGTTTGGTGAAATGTATGCGTGTTGTTGCAGGAGAGCGTAAAGGCATGCCGTTAAAGGCCATTGCCGGAATGACAACAAGACCTACAACAGATAAGGTAAAAGAATCAATTTTTAATATGATAGGGCCGTTTTTTGATGGCGGCATTGCGCTTGATTTATTTGCTGGAAGCGGCGGCCTGGGGATAGAGGCGCTGAGCCGCGGAGCAGAAAAAGCCATATTCGTCGAAAAGGATGGAAAGGCATTCGCTACATTGCAGGAAAATATTAAAAAATGCCGCTACGAAAATTATGCGGAGAGCTTCCGTACAGATGCGGTGCGTGCGGTAAAAGCACTGCTTAAGCGGGATATACAAATTGACTTTTTATTTGTAGATCCTCCTTATCATAAAAAAGATTATTATGATTTAGTGGAAACACTTGTACAAGGGGAAAAGTTAACAGCAAATGCAACGATTGTCTGTGAGCACTCGACGGAAATACAGCTTCCTTCAAATTATGGTGCATTTGTCTGTACTCGACAAGAAACTTATGGTAGCACAATTGTATCGATCTACCGTAAACAAGAGGAAGAGGGAGAAAGTGTTGTCTGAAAAAATTGCAGTAGTACCAGGGAGTTTTGATCCGGTCACGAATGGACATTTAGACATTATTAAACGTGCTGCCGATGTATTTGACATAGTATATGTAGCCGTGCTGAACAATTCAGCGAAAAATCCTTTATTTACAGTGGAAGAACGGATGGAGCTAATTGACCAGGTGACAAAGCAGTTTACGAATATCCGGATTGAGTGTTCGTCCGGCCTGCTGATCGATTATGCGCAGGAAAAAAATGCAAAGGCTATTGTCCGTGGATTACGTGCTGTATCCGATTTTGAATATGAGATGCAGATTACGTCGATGAACCGGGTGCTTGATGAAAATATTGAAACATTTTTTATTATGACGAAAAATCAATATTCCTTCCTAAGCTCAAGCATTGTGAAAGAAGTGGCGAAATACGGAGGAAATGTGAGTGAACTGGTACCGCCTGAGGTAGAGCAGGCGCTAAAGGGAAAATTTGAATTAAAATAAACATGAAAAAGCTGTCCGGATAGTTAAAACTTTCTGGGCAGCTTTTTGCTTGATGCGCATCTATATAGCGATCATGACGGCTGAGGTACATATGAATGTGTCAACTGTGCCGTGGGAGGCTTTTTTAGGCGGTCCTTATCGTTATATAAAGAGAATAAAATAAAGAAACGGGATGGCAATGGAATAGAAGATACGCACCCATACATAAGTCGAAAGCGGAATAGCAGCTGATTTTGCAATAACGGCTACCTGTAGATGGATACTTAAGCTTTGCATTGTTAAAAATAAGACAATAACAAGATGTAATAATTCACCGCTCATCAACGTGTGAGCCTCATGAAGGCCATTGGTCATTTCTAGCGATGCTGCTAGAAATAAAAGCTGTGCGGATGATAATAAAGGTTCTGCTAAATTAAAGAGTACGGTATAAATTGTAGAGAAGAAGATGATAGTAGAACCGACAACTAATACGGTAGGAACACTTTCTTTAATGCTTGATGTAAAAGCATTGGGTACGGTGGATGGAAGCTTTGCTTTTTTTGTATAGACAGGCAGGAAAAAAAGTAATATCAATGAAAACACATGAAGTAAGAGTAAATACCGTAGACTAAAGGCAGTGTCGCCGAGTAAATCTTGTCCAACGAAGCCAATGACAAATAACGGGCTTGGACAATGGCAGATGCCCAGCAGGATGGAAGCTTGTCTTACTGAGAGCTCGTCTCGTTCTTTTAATTGAGCGATGATTGAGGCACCTGTCGGAAAGCCGCCCAGTGCGCTTAATATGTATATTTTTAAATAGTTGAGACGACCGCTTAATGGTATTGGTGAAGTTAGCTTTAAAAGCCAGCTTGTCAATATCAAATAGGCGAGCAAATAAGGAAATAAAGAATCCATGAAAAGCGCCACGCCAATATCGGCACCTTCATGAGCTACTCCGGGGAAGAGAAGCAGCAGCACCAGCAGAAGAGAACAAACAATCAATTGGAAGGTTAAAATTATAAAAATCCGCTCTTTTCAATATTTTGTCATCTAAAGTATGAAGTGCTAAACTAATATATGCACATCAGCGTTTTAATCATGTCCAACATGCAGGGGGGTCTCGAGAAGTGAAACAAAATAAATTATCTTATTTAGTAACAGTCTTTATCGGCATTATTTTAGCGGGTTTCCTCGTGCTATATCCATTGGATTTCTATGTTATGAAGCCGGGTCATGCGTACAATGTTTCGGAATATGTGAATGTCCAAAATGGCGATCAGGATGACGAAGGCTCGTTTAGTTTAATGACGGTCTCCATGACGAAGGCGACCCCACTAACGTATATATATGCCAAATTCAAGGACTATTATGAACTTTTATCTATGGATCAGGTCCGCCAAGAGGAAGAAGATGAGGAAGAATACAATGTACGTCAATTAAAGTTGATGTCAGATTCGCAATTTAATGCGCTTTATGTAGCCTTTTCGCGTGCAGATTTAGAATATCAGGTAACATTCAAGGGTGTCTATGTTCTAAATATTATTACAGGCGGAGCTGCCGACGGGTTATTGAAGGCCGGAGACGAAATTGTGGAAATAGACGGTGAACGGATTGAAAGCCAGCAGATGCTCGCAGAAAAAATAGAAAATAAACGCGAAGCAGGACAGAAAGAAATAGAGCTTGTCATCAATCGGGATGATGAGCTGCTGACACAAAAAGTAGAGTTAAAAGAGATCCCGGGAAGTAACGGAAGAGTCGGCCTAGGGATTGTATTTACGGAAAGTAAATCCATTAAAACAGATCCGAAAGTAAATATCCAGACAGAAAGCATCGGTGGTCCGTCAGCAGGCCTCATGTTTACGCTGGAAGTATTAAATCAGCTTCTGGAAGAGGATTTGACAAAAGGATACACAATTGCCGGAACAGGCGAGATGTTGGAAGATGGGACGGTTGGCAGAATCGGTGGAATTGAAAAGAAAGTAGTGGCAGCTGACAAGGCCGGTATGGAGATTTTCTTTGCCCCGGATGATGAAGTTACCGAAGAAATAAGAAAAAAATATCCGGATTATTTATCGAATTATGAAGCAGCCGTAAAAACAGCAAAAGAAATCGGTACGACCATGAAAATCGTACCGGTGAAAACAGTTGATGATGCACTTGATTACTTGAAGCAGTTAGAGCCGAAAAGCTAAATACGAATAGGCGGGGTTTTCACATCCTCGTCTATTTTTTGTTTGCTGAACAACTGCATCCCTAAACCGTACATTGCTGTTGCCTGTATATCAAGCGCCAGCATGTCATCCTTCGCAGAAGCAACACGGCTGATCAGTGGAAGTTCGATGTTCTTCTTGTTTACGGACAAATAATGCTGTCCTTCTTTTGTCATTCCTAACAGGCGGATATAAGAAGGTGTGGTAAAAGCCTGCAGCTGCTCCTTTGGTATCCCTGTATAAATGTGCGACAACATACGCTGCAGTCTTGTCCATGTGTAGCGTTTAGATTTTAAATTTGTCATAAATTCCTGGTATGTGCTGCTTGCCTTTGCATGTTTTATAAGCGCATTTTCCAGCCCTTCCTGCACGTCTGCATAAGCGGTAAGCTGTTTGGGTGTATGCCGGAGAATGGCGTATTGTAGGAGTGGCCATAGCTTCTCCCAGCTCATAAAAGCCCCGTGTGTAGATAGCCATTCCTGCAGTAAGACATAAGAGGAATGAGGCACAAATTGGGCGACATCCTGAGCTTCAGACAATGCTTTGCGGATGCCTGTAGCACTGGCGATATGTTTTGTACGGTCAGCATCTTCATGATAGCCTGCTTCGATCCGCTGAATCGTTACCGGCTGGATCATACTGTTAATGGAATGAGCTGCCTCTATATAGTGGAAACCTAAAATATTATTTGGCTTGGATAGATCGATGTATTGGTCTGGCTGTCCGGCTGCCAACTTTTCATACGCTTTGTGGAGAGCCTGCGGGTAGCTGATGCCTGTTTTCATCGCTGTTTGAATCGAATTATTGTACTCTTGGCGGTTGGAATCAATTAACTCAAAAGTATTGAGAAAGGGCAGAATGGTTCCCTGCTCGCTGCCAAAAGCAAAGAAAGAGCAATGTATCGCATCTAGAAGGGTAATGGCACCTCGGGCAAACTCACCAGCAAGTGCTGTACTATAAACGTACGGCAGCTCGATGACGATATCTACTCCACCTGCTAAAGCCATTTTAGTACGTGTCCATTTATCGACAAGTGCAGGCTCCCCGCGCTGTAAAAACTGGCCGCTCATAACGGCTACAGCTATTTCAGCGCCCGTTTGACGTTTTGCTTCCTGTACATGGTGGAAATGTCCATTATGAAAGGGATTGTATTCTACTACAAGTCCGACTGCTTGCAAATCTATGCACCTCCTTGTAAAATTAAGCTTTATGCGAAGTAATTATACACCAGACTATTTTACATGAATTTGGTGCGAATAATTAGTAAACATAAATTTATACTGATTATACGGGCGTTTTTTTGTAGTGACAAGAAATTATCTTGACATCTATTTTTGTTAGCTTTATAATCAACATTGTTGTCTCGAGGTGATTAACGAATGAAATGGTCAATTCATCAATTATCGAAGTATCGCCAAAATGGGATGCCTATTGATGCGGAAGTACAATTGGATGAAGTGATGAATCGCAACAGCGACATTCGCGACATTTCACCCGTTCATGTAAAAGGGCTTTGTACTTTTGGTGCATCGCAAATGACTTGTCAATTTACGCTTGACGCAACACTTATACTTCCGTGTGCCCGCACATGGGAGGACGTTGAATATCCTGTTCATATTGATGCGGTAGAAGTATTCAGCTGGATCGATAAAGAAAAACGTGGAGACGAAGATAGCGATATCCATTATATAGATGGAGAAGTTATCGATCTGAAGCCGGTGCTGGAAGAATTAATTCTTCTGGAAATCCCGATGCAAGTATTCAAAGAGAATACCGAAGGACAAGTGCAGGGCGGGAAAGACTGGTCTTATTCAACGGATGAAGAAGCGCTTGCAAAACGTGAATCTGACGAACCAAAATTGGATCCAAGACTGGCTGCTTTAGCTAAGTATTTTGATCAAACAGATGAATAGAGTATCTGTAAGGAGGTGCCATAATGGCTGTACCATTTAGAAGAACTTCTAAAACTGCAAAAAGAAAGCGTCGTACGCATTTCAAATTATCTGTACCTGGTATGGTAGCTTGCCCAAACTGTGGTGAAGCAAAACTTGCTCACCGTGTTTGCAAAGCTTGCGGACACTACAAAGGTAAAGAAGTAGTAGCAAAATAATCCAGTATTTTGCGCTTATAAAGGCGATATAAGAGGCCATGGCTCTTATATCGCCTTTTTTAGGCCGACAGGACGTCGGTCACAAACC
>DEQA01000303.1 GCA_002359075.1 Planococcaceae bacterium UBA3378 | reverse complement strand
GTGGGTCCATATGGTCCTGCAAACAAAGAGGCGATGGAAAAGATAAAAAGTTGGGCGGCAGATCATAACCTGCTGAATGACATCTATGGGATTCCTCAGGATCATCCTGCTGACACAGAGCCTGAACAGTGCAGGTATGATGCTTGTGTTGTCATTCCGGACGATTTTCCATTGGAAGAAGGCATGAGGGAAGGGGAACTGGGCGGAGGGGAATATGCGGTTTATCGGGTCGCCCATACAGCAGAGGCTATTCAAAATGCCTGGAGAGAGATTTTTCCAGCATTGCAGCATAGCGGCTATCAACTCGACCACAAACCAATTATCGAAAGGTATACGAAGGAAATGCTGGATATTCACTTTTGCGAACTATGTATACCTGTAAAAAGAAAATAAAGTCAGGAGCTGTTTTCAGCAAAAAAAGAGAACCACCTCTCTAGAGCGGTGGTTCCGAATATTACATCACATAATGATGTAATGATAGGTATGTACAGTAGTTTGGAATACAACGACAACCTTTTCTCTTTCTTACTACTATTTTGTATTATAGAGAATAGTTTGTAAATATTAAAATTAGACAATTTATAGTGAAATTGTTACAAAATTCTTTCTTTTTCAGGAAAACATCATATCAAAAGATATAGATCGTAAGAAAAGCTGTAAAATGATGGCGAATGAAGTAGTGAAATAAACAGCAAAACGGATCAGGAGGAGCAAAAATGAACAGTCCTCTTGATCGTTCACTTTGCCAAAAAGAAATAGTATCACTTTTATTTCGAACACCTAATGAGAGATATTAAGAAATAAGCTTTAATCCAATTGTTGCGCTTAAAATCATAGCGATAAAAACCATCCGTTTCCAATCTCGGCTTTCCCCGTACATAATCATTCCAGTGATTGCTCCTCCTACTACACCAATCCCGGTCCAAATAGCATACGCTGTTCCCATTGGCAAGGTTTGCAGGGAATAGCCAAGGAGAAGAAGACTTGCTCCAAATCCAAGTACGAGCAGCAGAAGTGTTTGCCAGTTGCGGGTCCTGCTTAATTGATTAATCATGGAAACACCAAATGCCTCTAATAATCCTGCGATAATTAATGAAAACCAAGCCATTATTGTTCAGCTCCTTCCTCTGTTTTGTTTTCCGTAATCATTTTCAAGCCGATTACACCTGCTAGCAACAGCCCGATCAGCAAAATTTTCCGCCAGTCAAAGGGCTCATCAAAGAAGAAAATTTCAGCAAGGACCGTCCCGGCTGTACCAAGACCGACGAATACGGCATAAACGGTACCAGCGGGCAAAATCTGTGCGGCTGTGATCATTAAATAGTTGCTGATCAGAAGGGCGATAATTGTTCCTGTCCATGTCCAAAAATCATAGGCATGTGCAAGCCCAATAACCCAAAAGACTTCTAAAAAGGCAGCAATCAAGACTTTCATCCAGTTTGTATTCATGCTAGAGCACTCCTCGTTTCGTTGTATTTTTGACAAAAAGAAAAAGCCTGAGAGACCACTGTTAAAAACAGTATCTCCCAGGCTTTTATCCTTCCGTGCCACAGCGTAAGCCGTGTGTTTTCTCTCGGACCAGACCAGCGTATTNNCTGCGGAACCCTAGAAAACTTTCAACTTATGCAATTACCCTGTATTATACACAGTTTTTGGCTTTAGTCAATAGTTCTAAAGTTTTTTGACTTTTGTAAAAAAGAGAGCTACTGAAAAGAAGTCACCGAATAACATTAATTTCTTCTCTATGCCTAATATCCCCACAGCTTAATAATTCCTTTTACTCCCATTATTTGTTTTAATATTTCAAATTTTCATTGACAAAGCTATATTACAAGTTTATGTTTGTTAGTATAAATGATAAAGATTATCATTATCAAGTGAGGTGAGAGAAATTTGCGTTTGTTAGTACAGGATATTGAAATCGCCTATGATAAACGGAAAATTATAGAGCAACTGTCCATCGGTATACCAGACGGGCAAATAACGACCATTATAGGTGCCAATGGATGCGGAAAATCGACACTTTTAAAAGCGATGACAAGAATTCTTCCGTACCAGAAGGGGGGAGTTTTCCTGGATGGTGAGCAAATACATACATTGGATACAAAGGAATTGGCAAGACAAATTGCTATTTTGCCGCAAACACAGGATGCGAATAATGGCTTATTGGTAGAGGAGCTTGTTTCATACGGACGGTTCCCTTACCAAAAAGGATTCGGCTCTTTATCCAAAAAAGACAAGGTAGTAATCGACTGGGCGCTCGATGTGACGAATACGACAGCATTCCGCTATCAGACAGTAGATGCCTTATCCGGCGGGCAGCGGCAGCGCGTCTGGATTGCGATGGCACTCGCTCAGGATACAGAAATCATCTTTTTGGATGAACCGACAACATATCTGGACATGGCTCACCAGCTGGAAGTGCTGGAATTATTGCAGAAGTTAAACAAGGAGCAGGGGCGGACAATTGTGATGGTCCTGCATGATTTAAATCATGCTGTTCGTTTTTCCGACCATATGATTGCCTTGGCAAAAGGCGAGGTAGTGGCAGCTGGGCCGGCTGAATCCGTGATGACACCGGAAGTTCTGCGGGAGGTTTTCCAAATTGACGCGATGATCGGTGAAGATCCAACTACAGGTAAGCCGTTTTGTATGACCTATCATTTACTAAAAGGAGATCAATAACATGAAAAAATGGCTTTGGCTGTGTATTGCAGTAGTGTTGCTTGCGTTAGCAGCATGCGGAAACGAAGAAGAAAAAGGAAGTAATGAAGTTAAGGCAAAAGGGGAGTCATCAAGCGATACGGTTACTTATACAAAATCCGATGGCACAGAAATTGAAGTGCCGGCAGATCCAAAGCGTGTTGTTATACTGGCTGCCTATGCAGGCGATGTCATCCAGCTTGGTGTAAACATTGTCGGAGTAGATTCATGGTCGGCGGATAATCCGGAATTCAAAGAGAATTTAAAAGATGCCACGATTGTATCGAATGAAGATGTTGAAAAAATTATTGAACTGGAACCGGATTTAATTATTGGCTTTGACAGTATTGAAAATGGGGATAAGCTGGCTGAAATTGCACCGACTGTTTTATTTACTTACGGTGAGTACGATTATTTACAGCAGCATATCGAAATTGGTAAAGCGCTGAATAAGGAAGAAGAAGCAACTATTACGGTTGTAGAAAACTACGA
>DEQA01000277.1 GCA_002359075.1 Planococcaceae bacterium UBA3378 | reverse complement strand
GGCAAATTGATGTTGTCAGGATTTATATCAATATAATCAAATAAATGCTTCTTCATATAATAATGATAGCTTGCTTCATTGTCTTCTGTTATTCCTACATATTCATCTAAGTTAAAGGTTGTTGTTTCCGAAAATGAAATTTCTCCTGATTGATAGCTTTTCACAAGCTCTTGATAGAAGCCTTCCGGTGTTCCTCCTGTAGCCAATCCTATAACACTTCTACTGTTTTTCTTCATATGATCGACGAAAAGATCCGCTGCAATCTTACTCATCTCCTCATAGCTTGCCGCTTCAATCCAATTCATGTCAACATCCCCTTTTTTATTCATCATCTTCTTATTTCTCATATAATTGCAAAATGAACGGTTTCTCACTGATCGGTGTTTTAGCAGCCGCTGTACTGGCTGCTACTTTCATTCCCTGTATTCATTTGGCCAGACTCCTGCTCGTAAGCGGTATCCTTTCTGTTTGCCGGTAACCGAAGCATTTTCATTTTATGTGCTGCCAAACCATACCTGCAGCGTTGAGAAATAAAAGCGACGGAAAATAAATAATTTTTTAAATTTTTTCACACAGTACTGATTGTACCATAACGCCAAAACGAAAAGACAGTCTTCGGCTGCACCTAAGCAAAATCCCCCCTGCCTTTATTGAGGGTGTTAATTACACCAGCTCTTATTCATCAGCGGTTTTAAAAAAGGGAACAGATCTGAAACTGTTTAAAGTAATGCTCAAAGGGAAAAAATGTACTAGGAATTAGTTTGTGAAAGCCTGCAAAGTGTGTGAAAAGCCTTTCTGTACTTTTTATTGTTTGGCTTTAAATATTAAACAAGACAGGAGATGTTTTTGATGAAAAACCCGCATCTAACCGATCCACGTAAGAAATTTTATACAGAAAAGTTCCCGGATCAAGAGCAGAATACACCAGCGCTGCAGAGTGAAATGAGCCCTAAACCTGACTGCGGAGAAGAATCATATAAAGGATACAATCGCCTGGAAGGGCGCAATGCCCTGATTACCGGTGGTGATTCCGGAATTGGCCGTGCCGCTGCTATTGCCTTTGCACGGGAAGGTGCCAATGTGGCGATTCAATTCTTCCCTGGTGAAGAGAAAGATGCGAACGAAGTGAAAGAATTAATTGAAAAAGCAGGCAGAAAAGCATTACTGCTGCCATATGACTTACGGGAAGATGGCACACCGACAGAAATTGTAACAAAAACTGTGGAAGCTTTTGGCGGATTGGACACGCTCGTATTGAATGCTGCACAACAAATCGCACATCCAAACTTAAGTGATTTCACAATTAAACAAGTGCATGATACCTTCAAAATAAACATTATGAGCATGTTTGAGACCGTAAAAGCTGCTGAAGAGCATCTGGAACCAGGAAGTGCGATTGTTACTACCACATCGGTGCAATCTTTCAGTCCATCCACCTCTTTAATGGATTATGCCGCTACAAAAGGAGCGATCAGCAACTTTACGGTAAACCTTTCCTCGTACTTTGCTTCTAAAGGAGTACGTGTCAATGGGGTAGCGCCAGGACCAATTTGGACACCTTTGCAGTTGGATAATGGACAATTGGATGGACAAATTCCTGAGTTTGGTCAAAACACACCACTTGGCCGGGCGGGACAGCCGGTAGAGCTTGCACCGGTGTATGTTCTTCTGGCCTCTGATGAGGGAAGTTATATTACAGGACAGATTTACGGGGTAACAGGCGGCGAACCGATCGATTTGTAGCACGGGAATACTTGATAAATGATGGACTAACAGTTTAAGCATTGATCATGTAAAGCGTAATAAATAATGATAAGAAGCCTGCTGCAGTTAGCATGTAACTGCGGCAGGCTTCTCATTGCTTTTCATTCATAACAATCTTCAATTTCATCCTTAAGAGCCCCCTACCAAGTCTAAAATCCATTCCTTTATATCTACAAGCCGGTGCGATGGCGGCTGTACCGCTTTTCCCGTAATGATAAGCGGTACAACAGAATCTACACGATGGAGAGAGCCATGCGCCCCGCCTCCCGCATGATCATGGCTATGCTTTTCGATAAACTCGTAAGAAGGCTCTGCATCTACAATAATAACCTTCCCCTGCTGTGAATGAAGCGCCCCGTGCAGTCTGGCCAGCGCATCAGGATACGCCTGATAACGTATGATTCCTTGCTCATCCTCTTTTATATCCAAAAGAGACAGGTCTCCAGAAAGCTGCCAAGATTGGCCATACTCATCGGTAGACGATCCGTTTGGTGAAAAGGTAAATTCTTTACCTTTTGTATTCACCACATGATTCATCTGTTGTTCTTCCCATGCAATAAACCCAATCCGTTCATCCTTTTTTAGAATGTCTACTATCTCAGAAAACAGTATTTGCTCATCCTGCAGATAGATATAGGCCATCCGTTCATTCACAGCGACAGCCAGCTGCGCATTCTTTTTTCCGTTTTCCCAAAACGTGTAGCCCTTCAACACATCATGTAAATCGATTAATGCTTTCTTCTTCTCTTCTTTTACGGATGATTGTCCACTGTCACCAAGGACTACCCAAGTTACGTCCTGAATAGCTTCCTCCCACGAAGGAAACTGATTAAGAAGCTCTTGAAGTGCCTGATCAGCCTGTTCAATCCCCTTTGTATCTTCCGGTCCGTTTTTATGGATAGAAGCATCAGCATCAGGAAGATACGCAAGGGTAAACGAAGGAAGCATCTGCTCCTTCATAATATATGTCAGCTCATTTACCGTGAAATCATTATTAATCCCCATACGCTTCCAGCTGAATTTATTCCGGTCGTTCTCCGGGTTATATTGAGATAATGCACCAAGCGACAACAGCATCGGTCCCTTCACTTCTATTTCCTTTGGCAGCAGCCTGGCAAAGGAAAGCAGCTTCGGCACATGTAGTTCATGTTGCATGCTTCCGCGGTATAGAAGACCATTAATGGATGCCGACTGCAATTTGGCATTTGCCAGTTCTTCGTGAATTGTCTGCACATCCTTGCTTAAATGCGTTTCATTCAGATGGATCACACTATCAGCTGCCACATTTTTTATTCCATTGCTCCACATCTCTCCTATCCCGCTTCCATAGCTGATGATACGTTTCTCATCTTCCTTAAACCAAATCAAGCCCGGTACTTTATGCTCGTTTGCATATGTCCCCGTTAACAACGTGCTGTCGATCGTCACGGACATTGTTGGATAAGAGCTAATAAATTCCGGATAAAATTCACCATTCTCCATCAAAAAGGATAACGCCGGGGCCTTTCCTTCTCCCATTACCCTTTGTAAAGGCTCAGTCATTAATGAATCAACCACAATCAGCACAACCGGTTTTTGGGGTACGGTCACCGAAACATCCGGTATTTTTTTGGTAGGGGTCATGGAAACTGCCAAAGCAAGCCCGCCGCAAACAAGAATGAGTAAAACCAAAGCAATGAGTATTTTTCTTTTCACTGTAATCACCTATCTTTCCTTCATTAGTAGTATGGTGATTACAAAGAAATACATGCCTTTTTGATGAGTAAGATCTCTTCTATTCTGTTTTAATAAATAAGCTATATAAACAACTAAAAGCTATAGTAAAAACCATATTTCATATGTTGATCTGACGTCATCTTGACATGTTTGTTTTATAGGATAAAGCAAATGAAGTTATGGGAGGAAAACATGAAAGTTAAAAACAGGCTGCTTATTTTACCAATCATTTGCGGAATTATATTAATTACAGGTGCTGTTTATTTTATTCAGGCCTTTGATCTTCAAAAAACAGATTCTGCTTATTCCTATGAAGAAAAATTGTTTAATAAAGAGGCAGTATCGACAATTGACATTACAATTGATGAAGAAGATTGGGCGGATATCCTTGCTAATCCGCTAGATGAAGAATACAAGGAAGCCTCCGTCACTATAAACGGGGAAACAATTAATAATGTAGCAATACGCACAAAAGGAAACTCATCTCTAACCTCTGTTGCCCAAAGTGATTCTGACCGCTATAGCTTGAAAATTGATTTTGATCACTATACTTCAGATCAGTCATTTTATGGGTTAACAAAACTAAATTTAAATAATAATATAAGTGATTCTACACAAATGAAAGAGTTTGTATCTTATGAGCTGATGGAGCAAATCGGGGTAAAAACACCGGCTCACTCCTATATGAAAGTGACGATAAACGGTGAATATTACGGTCTCATGCTAGGGGTCGAAGCAATTGATGAAACATTTATTGCTAAAAATTATGGAACAACGAAAGGTTATTTATACAAGCCCGATGGTACAGGGAGTGACCTCCTCTATATAAGCGATTCTTTAGAGGCCTATGAAGGAATCGCAGTAAAAATGAATGAGGACAGCGTCGAGAAATCCAATATTATTCCTATGATAAAATCCATTAATGACGGTACAGGATATGAAGAGTATCTAAATACTGATGAAATAATTCGTTATTTTGCGATGAATACTGCATTAGTGAGTCTCGATAGTTATCAAGGACAGATGAAACATAATTATTATTTATATGAAGATGAAAATGGTGTATTTTCAATTTTGCCGTGGGATTATAATATGTCCTTTGGCGGGTTTGGAATAGGAATGGGTGGAGGAGGTCGCGGTCCTATGTCTCCTAATGCCAATACATCTGACGAGTCGGCAAATGAACAGGATGCTGCACAAATATCAGACAATACACAGGGCGATGATGGAGCAAAACAGGATACCGTACAAGCTCCGGATTTTAATCCCGGTCAAATGCCCGGCAGTACACAGGGCAATGATGGAGCAAAACAGGAAGATGATCAATTTGCAGAAAAAGGACAGGCTCCTATGCCTCAAGGAGGAGATCAGCCAAATGGAGGCATGCTGATGGATTCAGGAGAGTTACTGTCTGATGATGCAATTAACTTTAGTATTTATGAACCTGTTTCCGGCACTTCCTTAACCGATCGCCCATTATTAAATGTGTTATTAAGTGACGAAACATTACTTGCACAGTATGAAAAATATCTGGAACAAATCTCTACAGAAATTTTAACAGAGGAGAACATTGCATCCATTACAACGAAATTGGAAGAATTGCTAACACCTTATATCGAAGAAGATCCATCGAAATTTTATACAACGGAAGAATTTATAGAAGGGGTTAGTGGTGAAAATAGCTTACCTGAATTTGCAAAACAGCGTAGTGAGTCTATACTGGCACAGCTATCCGGCGAACTTGTGGTCGAATCATCCGAGACATCTTCTATGATGCCCGAAATGAATGGTCAAGATAACCGGCCGAATGGTAATGGAGAGCTACCAAACGGCAATGCTCCACAAATGAATGAGGAAATGCAAGGTGGTCAAGGTGGTTTTGACATCAATTCCATGACTGATGAAGAATTTGATCAATTTTTAGAAAGAATGCAAACCGGTAATTCCCCAATACCATTACCTGATAACTTTGACTCGATGACAACTGAAGAGAAAAAGGCATATTTAACAGAGCAGATGGAGAATTTCCAGAAACCCGACAGCCCAAATGGCGATAGAATGATGAATAACGAGGCTGATAAAGAAGAACCAACTGGTGAATTCTCTAAAAAAGATATTTACACAATGTTTATTTATCTAGCATTGATGCTAATAGCGATACTGTTTATCCGTCGAATCGGTAAATAAAAACACAAGTAACTCCCGTCTTCCCTGAAAAGGAAAGAGATGCTGCAAAATAGCCCTCAGCTATTTTGCAGCTTTTATATTTTCAGCATTATTCCATGCTTTAAAACTCTATAAAAAATTCCCCTAAAACATTGTAATCTCCATTGTTGGAGCGATAAGTATTTTGCTCATTCCCCCACTTTATCGTATCCCGGTATCTTTATGTGCACTGGAGATAAGAAAATCCTTGAGTATCTAAATTTCCATCTCTTTGTTTCATTTTCTTTTTTTAGGTTAAATGTACATGTATTAAGTGAGAGACGGAGGTATAAGATTTTGGAAATGTGGCTTAGCTTCATATTTGCGATCGGCTTTACACTGATTCATTTCTTTTCGAAATCATTGACATTTATAAAGGATACACCAAGAAGCCATTTTCTTTCCATTGCAGGCGG
>DEQA01000172.1 GCA_002359075.1 Planococcaceae bacterium UBA3378 | reverse complement strand
AAACTCATGAATGTTTTTATTGCTAAACAATTGAAAGTAATTCTGAAAGGGAATTTATCACATAATCCGCCTGCTTTAATTCACTTTCCTGCGAAAAATCAAAGCTGACACCGATCGACGTCAAGCCATTCTCTTTCGCCGCACGAATATCAGACGCCCGGTCACCTACAATGAAACCGCTTTTAATCTCATTTTCCTCCTTAACTAGTTTTACAAGCTCCGACTTATTCCCCGAATCAATATACTCGATACTATATGTATTTTCGATAAAGCGCTCTAGATGGTATACTTCCACAATTGCCTTCAAATACTCTACCTGACCATTACTTGCGATATATAGATGATACTTGCTGCTTAGCTGTTCAAGTGTTTCTTCTACTTGATCATAGAGTGCCCCCATACGACTCTTTATTAATTCAATTAACTGCTCATGAAAGAGCATATTGCTTCTTGCACGGGTTTCCTCCGAATGATTCGGGCATAACGTCTCCCAAACTTGGGGCAATGTCGCTCCCATGATTTCGCGGTATGTGCCGATTGGTGTATCGCCTTCCCACAGGTTTTGTCCGCGCAATACATCGAAAGTCGCCTCAAGTGCCGGCTCTAAAATAAGATTTGTTTGAAACAACGTGCCGTCCATATCAAATATGATGGCTGATTTCATGAATGTTTCCCCCTTTGTTCTGCGGATTAATTAAAGATCGCTCCATTCTCTGTACTATACGACCAAAGGAAGTGTATTGCTGTCAAAAGAATCACTTTTTGTAATGATTCTCTTTTCACTTCCTTAAATCATAACTGTTTCTTCACAATATGTTATTCATCCTCCATCATAATAATAAATGTTTCATAGATAAAATCCTTGTAATGAGCAATCTGCCGCACTTCATTTTTTATCTTTGCCCATGCTTTTTTTGCATAGCGGACAGCTTCCTTCTTATTCCCTAAATAATAATGACAGCGTGCAATATAGGCATCTATTACGTAAATAAGCGCTAAATTCATAGGGTGCTGCCCGTTTCCGATCTCTCCTACCTTCTCTAGATGTTGAAGCGCTTCTTCATATTTGCCTTCTCCAAAAAACGCCTTGCCCTTCTCCATGAAGTAATTAGGTTCCTCTTTTTCATCCAACAGCTTTCTAAAACGTTCAATGGCGTGATGGGCTTTCGAAAACTGCTGTAAGTATTCATTATAGTAATGGGCTTTAATTAAAAAGACAGAGGCGATTGTTTCTTTATTGTCCATAAAGCGCCCGAGCTGGAACAGTTTCTTTAGAAAGAATTGCACCTTTTCTGCGTTCTCTTCAAACATAGCACAAAAACAGGCGATCCTGTATAGCTCCTCCATTCTGTAGTAAAGCGAATAATGATTTGAAAAATCAATCGCCTCATCAAGTACAGTAAGCGCTTCTTCATAGCTGCCCTTTGCAAAAAGCAGGACAAGCCGGTAATAAAGAAATTCAAGCTCATCGATTTTATCTAGTTTTGTGCTTAAGCTGTTATACAAGCTCATTTTATCGATCAAATAATTATACGCTTGCTCATAATGCTGCTCGAGCGTCAAATGGGAGATGACGAATAGATCCATTTTGGCACTCTCACCGTAAAAGTTAAGAGAAGAATATAGATCATGTGCTCTTTTTACAGCTTCTTCCCAGTTCTCTGCTTCGGTTTTACACTTTGAAAGTGCATAAACCTCGTATAATTTGGCACTCTCAAAGGCGACCGGCAATTCGATTTCTGCCATCCTGTCAAATAAGTAAATGACTTTTTCGTATTCCCTGCCATCAAACAACTCCTTCGCCTCTTGATAAAGTGTTCGTACTTCATCAATGCTGATGTCCACTAACAGTTCCCCAATATTCACCTCCAGCCTCTGGGCAATGTAAGCCAATTTTTCAACAGAGGGCTGTGCCTTATCGTTTTCTATAAGACTGAGCATAGAGACAGACATTTGATTTCCGCATACATGCTCGAGCGTGGCATTTTTCTTTTTTCGCAATGTTTTTATTCTTTTTCCCAAAGTATTCATCATTTCCCAGCCCCTTTCTTTCATTATACAGAAAAATACTCCATAAAATAGATATACATTTTTTAATTAGATTAAAAAATATTGTAAATTATACCCTTATTATGTAAAATAATTTTAATCACATTAAAAAGGTGGTCTACAAATGGAAAACAAAGCTTCAAAGTACAATTTATGGGCTTATACTGTAAGTGAGTTGATTGTGGGGTTAGGTAATGGCATCTATACGTTTGGTATTAGCCTCTACATCCTTGCTGCCACAGGTTCTGCGATCAGCTTCGCCCTCAATCTTGTACTATCTGCCCTGCCAAGAGCCATTCTTGCGCCGTTCGCCGGTTATTTGGTAGATCGGTATTCCAGAAAGAAAATTGTGTTGGTATCCCGAATAAGTGCCGCTGTTATTATGGCTGCTCTTCTTTCGTACAGCACCCTTTTCGAATTCTCTTTGCCCGCTCTCTATACCGCAACGGTTCTTTTATCGATCACGTCTTTGTTCACCGGAGTAGCGCTGAGCTCTTCCGTGTCCAGCCTCGTTTTACAGGAACATATTCAAAAGGCCGTCACGATGAATCAAGCAGCCAGCTCTTTTTCCATGATTCTAGGCCCCATTATTGCAGGAAGTCTTTATGGCTTCGTTTCTATTAATCTCTTTTTAACCATTCAATTCGTCGGACTACTTATTACAATCCTTGTCGTTTCAACGATGAACTTTACATTATTTCATCATACAGATCCTGCTGCTCACCAGGAGACGTTTCGCGTCAGTTTAAAATCGGGCCTTCACTATGTGAAAAACGATCAGCTGCTGTCCGTGCTTGTTGTCATTTCATTGGTCGTCAATTTCTTTGCTGTCTGTGTCATTGTAGGGATGCCTTTTATTGTTTT
>DEQA01000308.1 GCA_002359075.1 Planococcaceae bacterium UBA3378 | reverse complement strand
GGACACTTTTTGGTCCATCTCCTTGTTTGTCAGCTTTTTATAGCCAAATCGATCGTATAATTGTGACGCCAAAGAAGGGATTCCTTTAACGAGATGCTCACTGCCGGGCCATTTATTTGTCCCGCGGTCATATTCGAAAAACTCAAGAACTGCCATTTCTTCTTCCTCTTCAAATGAAGGGAGAACATCGACACCTGCTTCCTCCCCGCCGTCTGCTTCAAGAAATTCCTGCAGTTCCTTTGCAAGCGCCGGTTCGAGCTGCGCGTACATATATTCACGGAAAGGCTTTGATAAACGACTCAGCACAGGATAATTGCTCGCAATCATTTCAAAGTCCACCTCTGCCAGATGATCTATTAAATAGCCTTCTGTTAAAAATGGATTAATCGCACATATGACTTTAAAATCAATATAGGGTAAGTAAGCCTCCAGTTCATTTGGATGCAGTTGTGCCGCTTGGTACCGCCACTTGGCATACTTTGCAATAAAGATTGGGTCATACTCCGAATAGGCATGTAACATCATATCCATATCTACTTTAGTCACAACCGATTTGATATAGGCAGGTACCGCTGTCACATTAAAATCGGTAGGGAAGTCAAGCTCCTGGAACTTTTCGTTCACTGGGTAACCTTTCTTTCGCCCGGCATGGGTAGCGAAACTATAGGAACCAACCGATCCTCTTTCCTCCAATAGAATATAGGCAAGCTCCTGACGCTGATCACGCGTTAACCGTACATGCTTCGGGAATTTTACAGAAGCGAAATATGTTACATTTGCCATATCATAAAAGAACTTATAATCACCCTCGGGCGTAAAAGCATTGTCGTCCATATTTTTCTGCCAATACAGAAGCGCTCCGAAGATAGGTTCGTAGTTAGAAAAAGAAATGTTCGCAATGGAAAATATATTATGGGAAAGAGATTCATCATAGACAACTTTAATAAATTCAATATTTTTTATTTTTAGCATATAAACCTCCATACTACATCATTCTTGTCTTAGTATAACGAATTTTTTGGAAAGTACGTAATAATTGCTTCGCAAAATGCAATGTAAGATCTCTCTCTATGTTTTTTTGGACATAATTTTAGTATTTTACCTATAGGTGATATATTCCATAGTAACATAAAGTTGGAAGGATAGATCTTTGTTATATACATAGGCTTGTCTGCAATAGTTGCAGATGGCTTTTTTGTTTTCAAAAGTTGACAGATGTATCAATCCTATTCAGATGGGACATTTTAATGGAGGAACAGGAAACTGAATGCCAATCGATTCCTTCTTCCAAAGGCATCACAAGATATTGAAAAAACAGGGGAGAAGCTGATAAAGAGCTTTGTACGTTTTAGTTGCCTAGTTCGAGGGGAAAGAGGTAATGAATCAAAGAATCGACAGAGGAGAGTGGACTATATGAAAACAAAATGGATAGCGGGCGTCTTCTTCACTGCAGGCCTACTTGCTGCATGTGGCGGCAATGATGAGAACGCGAACGAAAAAAATACAGAAAGCAATGCAGACGACTCTACAGAGGAGTATCAAAAGGCAGAACATTCACAGCTTCACCAGGACAATCCGGAAGAAGTGCCGCAAAAACTGATGCAAGCAGATAACCCTGCTTTTAAAAAGGGAGATAAAGTAACTATTTTAGCTGATCATATGAAAGGTATGAAAGGGGCAGAGGGCGAAGTAACGGGTGCCTATAAAACGACAGCCTATATGGTTTCCTATACACCTTTGACAGAGGGTGCGCCGGTGAAAAATCATAAATGGGTCATCCATGAAGAGTTATTGACAGGAGAAGAGCCTCCTTTAGAGCCGGGGACTGAGGTAGTCATCAGCGCTAATCATATGAAGGGCATGGAAGGTGCGACAGCGGTTATTGAATCAGCTGAAGAAACAAATGTCTATATGGTTGATTACACATCTACAGACGGAGAAGAAGTAAAAAACCATAAATGGCTCATTGAAAGTGAATTAGCTGCTAAGCAGTAACCTTGTACGCCGCGAATTCACAAAAAATTCTATACATTTATTGACAACTGAATTCAATAAATGTATAGTAAATGGTAAATATAGAAAGAGGTGATGTGACATGATGAATAATAGACGATTCGAAACGCTGCAATTCAATCAGTTCATGCTCACACGCCCGGCTTGTATAGTATAACTATGCATTCTTTCTACTGTGCGTCTGAAAACCTGTAACTGCTGAATTGCAGCTGCAGGTTTTTTTATTTTATTAATAAATTAGAGGACGTACAGTTGAAATTAAATAAACTTGGGTTAACATCATTTTTTGAAGAACAGGTAATGGAGAAACAGCAAAACCGTACTGTTGCCCGTATCATATTAGAACATAAGCATTCCTATCGTGTACTGGGTGAACAGGGAGAGTGGCTGGCAACCGTTTCCGGTCAATTTGCCTATGGAGCAGGCGGCCGGCTGGATTACCCGGCTGTTGGAGACTGGGTAATCGTAGAGAAGATGCCGGGAGAGGAAAAAGCGATTATTCATCAGCTTTTAAAAAGAAAATCAGTATTTGTGCGGAAGGTTGCCGGAAGGGAAATTGAACAGCAGATTGTGGCAGCAAATGTAGATATCGTATTTCTTGTTATGAGTTTAAACGATGATTTTAATATCCGCCGATTAGAACGCTATATTACGGCCGCGTGGGATTCCGGGGCAACGCCTGTCATTGTGCTGACGAAGCTCGATCTTTGTAAAGACCCCGCCCCCTATATCAATGAAATCGAACGTCATGCCCCCGGTGTTGAATACGTATTGACCAGCACCATCACTAACGAGGGAATGGCACAGCTAAAGGCCATGCTGCAAGAAGGCATAACAGGAGCACTTCTTGGTTCTTCAGGTGCCGGTAAATCTTCCTTAACGAACGCTTTAATGGAGAATGAGTCGATGAAAGTATCAGCTATACGGGAGGATGACGATAGAGGACGCCATACAACGACTCATCGGGAGCTGCTTATGCTGCCTACAGGAGGCTGTCTCATTGATACACCCGGCATGCGTGAATTGCAACTATGGGACCAGCGGGAAAGTCTGGATGCAGGCTTTAAAGACATCGAATCACTTGCCAAGCAGTGCCGGTTCCGGGATTGTACACATAATAAAGAGCCGCATTGTGCTGTCATTACAGCAATTAAAGAAGGAGAGTTAGAGGCAGCAAGACTTCAAAGCTATCAAAAGCTTGGAAAAGAAATTGCCTTTTTAGAAAAAAAACTAAATACACAAGCCAAACTGGATGAAAAACGCAAACAGAAAAAGATCTCAAAAGGAGTTAAAAAAAGATGAAATATGTGAGGAGAAGATAGCGGAGAGACAGGTTAGTCATGCACCTGTATGCCATGATGATCCTGTTTGCCAATATAAAAAGAATAGAGGACGACTATGAAGACCATTTCATTTGCACAAATAAACCGTGATGGCAGCATCTTGGTGGAAAATGAATTATTTAAACAGTACCATACAAAAGAAATGTTAAACCGGTATGACAGTAATCTGCTGGCATTTAAGAAAATGCCGTCCCTGCAGGAATTTATAGAAGCAGAGCAGCAATTACACACTCACCACCAGCAATACGGCCAACATCATCTGAAGTTTCTCTTCCCTCCAAATGAAAAAATCAACGGGGAAGTGGCAGCGTATCTGATAAGTGAAAGATATTCTATTAGCTTTTTGGAACTTTACTCAATTGAACCCGGTCGATTTTCCGGCGGGAAAAATCCGGAAGTGGAAGTTCGGTTCGCAAAAGAAGAAGACCTTACAGCTCTGCTTGAGCTGAATTATAACGAGGACCTGAAATACGGCAGCAACTTTGCGGCAGAAAAGCAAGGACACCTTCAGCGTACATTTATGAATGCGGGCAGATATTTTGTCATCGCCTATATAGATGGCGTGCCTGTCGGATTTTTACAGCTGCTTGAGGAGCCGGATACTGTAGAAATCGATAACTTCTTTGTGCTGGATTCTATGCAGAAAAAAGGGATCGGCAGCCAAATGCAGCAGTTTGTTATGGACCATTTCGCTGAAAAAACAATCATTTTAGTAGCAGAAGGCGAAGATACAGCAAGGGAGATGTACCGGAAACAAAAATATGAGTATGCCGGATTTCAGTATGAAGCATTAAAGGTGGAGGAATAAAAGGAAATGACGCATGATTTTCTATTAAG
>DEQA01000018.1 GCA_002359075.1 Planococcaceae bacterium UBA3378 | reverse complement strand
ATCCAATCCCCGATTTGAAATGGTTTATCCAGGGCTACACTCATCCCGCCGAACAAATGTCCAAGTGTATCACGGATACCAAATGCAATCGCTACCCCTGTAAGACCAATCCCTGTGAGAAAGCCATTAATGTTAAAATCCCATAACGAGGCGATGGAAAACATAGCAATAATCATGATCAGTACTTTACTAATACGCAAAAAGAAAGGAGTTAATAAATCCTGATCCTTGCCCGTATTTATGCGCTCGGGATTTTTCAAGTAAAATGACAGTACATCATACATCCCTTTGAAGGCATAGTAAAACATCAACGATAAAAAGAAATTTTTCGTTGACCGATGAGTAAATAACCATATTTCAATCAGGATAGACAAGCTCAAAATAATGAGTACCGCCATAAATGCATGACGAATTGCTGAGCTAAACTGCTCGAGAATATCCGCGATTACCGGGCTTCCCTTCTCTCTTACAAATCGTCCCAAAGAGGCAATACCTGGCTTAATTATATACCTTTGGATTAAAAAACCTGCTATTACAATAACGATGGCGATAACTCCATCTGTCCATGTCGGCGGCTCAATCGTCGGCAGCAGCCAATGGAAGGAATCCAACATTAAATTCACCTACTCTAACAAGAATGCGTATGAATCATAGCATGTCCACATAGGTTTTCACAATTAATCACAATCAAAAAGTCCTGAATAACTTCTTTTTTGTGAACAAATTCATTATTTTTCTCGTTTTTTGATATTTTTTTACAAAATTCATTGCCATCCAAGAACATTTTCTACAGCGTTGCCCTTCCATTTTTTCCATACACTGTACCGCAATTTACATGCTTCAGATACGCTGTCTGTGCATAAAAAAGGTGGACCGCTATTTAAGCAATCCACCCTTTGTATGTTATTTTGAAATTTCCGCTGCTACTTTTGCGGTAATAATTTGGCTTTTGATCACTGGAGAATTCGGGTCTGGCTCTCCGTTACCCGGACGGTTATGTGCCTGTTTGAAAGCATCAGACTCACGCCATACCTCAAAGGATTGTTCATCCTCCCAGTACATGACTACACTCATTTCATCATACTCTTCAAATTGTGTGGAAACTAACACTTCTACACGACGGAAGCCTTCAAATGTTTGTAATGGGCCTGGTTTTGTAAACATGGGCGCCATCTTTTCTCCCATTCCTTTTTTAACATGGATTCTGTTTGTTACTGTAATCATCGTAAATACATCTCCTTATGTGGAAGTTCACTGCTTACCATGAGAAAGATTACTTTCCATTTCCATTAAATCACATACATGATAGTCATGCAACGATTGGAACCTACTAAATTAGATAAGAATAATAGGCGCCTCTAATGCTTTTCCGAATATGACGAAGCCTTCATAGGAAAGGGCTCGTCCACTTAAGATGACGAGCCCTTTCGTTAGAAGAGATACGTATGTTATTACTCGAATAGAGTAGTCTTGATATCATATTCTTCCATCTTCTCATTTACCCATGTTAAATATTCCTCATTCACACGCTCATCCACCAACTGTTTTCGCGCTTCCTCTTTAGCTGTTTCATAGGTTGATTCTTCCGCATCCTTTTTATCCGTTACTTTAATAATGTGGTAACCGTGCTCTGTTTTCACCGGTGTCTTGCTCACTTCTCCTACATTCATGGCAAAAGCAGCCTTTTCGAATTCTTCTACCATTTGACCGCTGCTGAAGTACCCCAGCTCTCCACCATTTTCAGCGCTGGCTGTATCTGTAGAATATTCCTTGGCAAGCTCTGCAAAATCCTCACCGGCATTTAATTTTTCGATTACTTCATTTGCCGTTGCTTCATCTTCAACAAGAATATGGCTTGCTTCCACCTGCGCTTCTGTATCAAAGCTTTCCTTGTTCTCTTCGTAATACGCTTTTACATCTTCATCCGTGACATCGATATAATCTTCCATCACTTTCAGCGTCAATAAATAAGTTTCAATATCTTTTTCGATATCTTCCTTTGTCATATTATAATTTGCCATCGTTTCGAGAAGTGCCTCTTCCCCGCCATAGGACTCTGTGTACGTTTTGTATTCTTCCTCTATTTCTTTATCAGAAACTGTAATGTCCAGTTTTTTTGCTTCCAATTCAACAATTTTATTCGTGATCAGTGAGTCTAAAGCAGATGCCCCATATTGGCTTTGTAATAAATTATTTAATTCTCCTTCAGTAATTTTCTCACCATCAACTGTCGCTACAGTCCGCGAGTCTCCGCTGTTAGAGCAGCCGACTAAAAAAACAGATAAGACGATTGGTGCTGCCACCATTTTTACTATTTTTCCGAAACGCTTTTGTTCCATTTTTATTTCCTCCAACAATTGTATTTCTCTTATAGTGTACCAAGTTAATGTGTCGGGCATACGTCAAACTGTTCGTGGGATTGTTAGACGGAATGTTGTTCCCTTCTCTGAGCTTTTCACTAGAGATAAATCTCCGCCAATAGACTGCGCCATCATTTTACTCAATGCCAGTCCAAGCCCCAGACCACGTACTTTGTATTTCTTTTGATTCCCGCGATAAAACCGTTCAAATATAAGAGGCTGTTCATCTGTAGGAATACCGCAGCCGAAATCCTGGACCTCCACTGCAATGGTATTGCCGATAAATTGTAATGATACACGGATCTCACCCTTTCCGTCCATTGCCTGCTCTGCATTTGTAAGCAAATTGACTAAAATCTGCTGAAAGCGAAC
>DEQA01000096.1 GCA_002359075.1 Planococcaceae bacterium UBA3378 | reverse complement strand
AATTTCGTACTCTTGTAGGGAATTTGAATAGTACCAACCTTTATTTTTCTTGGGGAAAGAACAAAAACCGTATACGGTTTCATACAATTTGAAAAAACTGCACACAAAAACGACCTTCCAAAGAAGGTCGCTGTGTCATCATGAAAATGGATATTCAAGCTCTTGAGGCGGCTCGCCTTTTTTATTCATCAGGCGGATGCGTGTCGGCTCGATTTGGATCGTGATCATATCGCTTTCGCCCTTCTTGAAAAGACCGCGGAAGAAGTTTGTTACTTTCAGCTTCAGCTCATCGACCTTGAATTCTGTTACCTTGCCTTCAATTTCAAGATAAGGAGCGTCCACATCCTCCAGCGTATAGCCGTAAAGAATATGCGTGTACGGGTTCTTTTCGAGATCCAGTACCTTTGACGAATCCTCCTCTGTCACCGCAAAAAGTGTAAAGTCATCATTCGTGAATGTCATATAGCGTGCATACGGTTTATTGTCCTTTACTGTAACCATTGACCCGATATGGTGCTTATTTAAAATTTCCAGAATTTGCTCTCGTACTGTTTCCATTTGTCCCACCCTTTCTTATCGGAAATCGACATTTTCCTGATTGTCTCCGGCTTTATTCATAAAGCGCATGCGCATTGGATCAATTTTCAGCAGTGTCATGGACATGCCATCAACGTGATATGGGTATAGCGCAATAATTTTTTCCTTGATGGCATCAGCGTTACATTCTGCCGCTGTCGCTTCAATCTCCAGGAATGTGTCAGTCATATCACCGTTTTCATAGCCGTAAAGTATATGCGTACGGGGATTGGCCTGCAGTTCCTTTAATAGGTCAGAGTCCTTTGGCGTAGCCGTATACAATGTAAAGTTTTCATTCACGAAGGTCATATAACGTGAATCCGGTCTATCACCCGCGACCGTCGCCATAACACCAACTTTGTTTTTTGACAAAATTTCTAAAGCTTGCTCTTTTTTTGTGGTATCCACAATACCCACTCCTTTATCTATTTGTCATTCATTGTTTAAAATACCCTTCCGGCTTGGAATTAAACAGGAAAGGTCAGCTATGGTATCCTGCCGGCAGCTGTCTTATAATGTAAACACTACGATAAAAGAGGTTTTGCATATGAGAAAAACAATCGGGGTGTTAGCCCATGTGGATGCTGGCAAGACAACCTTTTCCGAGCAGCTGCTTTATACGACAAAGAGCATCCAGTCAGTTGGCCGTGTGGATCACCAGGATGCGTTTTTAGACAATCATGAGCTGGAAAGAGCAAGGGGTATTACGATTTTTGCGGAGCAGGGATTATTTGTGTATGGCGGCGATACGTATACATTGATCGATACGCCGGGGCACGTCGACTTCTCTCCGGAAATGGAGCGGGCGATCCGTGCGATGGATTATGCCGTGCTCATTATCAGCGCGGTGGAAGGCATACAGGGGCATACCGAAACGGTTTGGCGGCTTCTTCGTGAGTATCATGTACCGACCTTCCTTTTCCTGAATAAGATTGACCGGGAGGGTGCGGATATTCCAGCATTGCTCGCTTCACTAAAACGTGAATTTTCGCCGGACATCCTGCTGGTAAAGGATTTGACGGACGCTGCTGAGTTTGTCGCAGAACGGGACGAAGCGCTTTTCGAGCAGTTTATGGAAGACTCGCTGACAGAGCAGAATATTCAACAGGCACTCACCCGCCTGATCAAACAGGAGGAGGCTTTCATCGCGATGAGCGGGGCTGCGCTTAAGGGCCTTGGCATCGGGGAATTTTTCGATATGCTGCACAATTTAACGGTGACAAACTATGACCCTTCCCTGCCGTTTCAAGCGGAGGTCGTAAAAATCCGCCATGACGGGGTTCAGCGTCTTACGTTCCTAAAAGCACTCACCGGGACCCTTCATGTAAGAGATGAACTCGTATTCGGGGAACAGACGGAAAAAGTGACGGAAATCCGTTTATATAACGGGAACCGTTTTACATCCGTTTCTTCTGTGGAAGCCGGGCAGCTGTTTGCGGTGAAAGGACTTGCGGTTCCCGAGGCAGGAGACCTGATCGGCGCCTCTTATGAAAAGAAAAATCCATACAAGCTTATTCCTACTTTACAGGCGAAAGTGGTATATAATGGAACTGTTCATATAAAGGAAGTACTGCAGCTGTTCCGGCTGCTTGAAGCAGAGGAGCCGTCACTCGGCGTCCTTTGGCAGGAAGCATCACAGGCAATTCACGTACATATTATGGGTGTCATTCAGCTTGAAATTCTGCGGGATATATTGTGGACAAGGTTTTCCCTTGAGGTGCAGTTTGAGGACCCCGAAATCCTGTATCAGGAGACGATCGCTACGACAGTAACTGGTTACGGACATTTTGAACCGCTGAAGCATTATGCAGAGGTGCATCTGTTACTCGAGCCCGGTCCACGAGGGTCAGGTATTACGTTTACGAATGCGTGCCATGCCGATGATTTAACAGTTGGGCAGCAGCGCCTGATTGAGCACCATTTATTTGAGCGGGATCATCACGGGCTCTTAACAGGCTCCCCTGTGACGGATATTCATTTCACCCTACTGACAGGGGCTGCCCACAATAAGCATACAGAGGGCGGTGATTTCCGCGAGGCTGCTTTCCGTGCTTTGCGGCAAGGTCTTGAACAGGCAGAGAACCTTTTGCTGGAGCCGTATTACCGCTTTAAAATGAAGGCGGCAAGCGACCATATCGGCCGGATGATGACGGATGTTCAGCAGGCTGCCGGCACCTTTGATCCGCCTGATATAACGGAAAACGATGCTTTACTGACCGGAAGAGTACCTGTTGCTTCCTTTATGAACTACAGTACCGAATTTGCGGCGTATACGAACGGAAAAGGCGCGATCACACTGACGTTTGACGGCTATGACGTATGCCATAATACGGACGAGGTGATCGAGCGGATCGGCTATAACAAAGATGCCGATCCCGAGTACAGCTCCTCCAGTATTTTCTGCGCCAAAGGGAAAGGCTTTTCTGTCCCGTGGTACGAGGCCCGGTCTATGATGCACAAATTATAGGAGGTATTATGCGACACCAAAAAATATTGGTCATTGGCTGTGCCGGTGCCGGCAAGTCCACCCTTTCACGCACATTGCATCAGAAGACAGGCCTGCCGCTTGTTCATCTGGATCAGCTATACTGGCAGCCGGGATGGACTCCTACCGAGCGCCCTGTTTTCCGGGAAAAGATGCTCGCTGAACTGCAGAAGGATGCCTGGATTATGGACGGTAACTTCGATTCCACCCTTTCCATGCGCATACAATATGCAGATTTAATCATTTGGCTCGATTTCCCGCGGCATATTTGCTTTCCGCGGGTAGTCAAGCGCGTTATTACAAATTTCGGGAAAAGCCGACCAGATATGACACCAGGATGCCCCGAAAAACTGGATATGGAATTTGCCAGATGGATTTGGCGCTATGAGCAGGATGCCCGCCCTCATATAGCGGAGACTGTCCGCCAGGCACCGTGCGATTCTATCGTATTTCAACAACCACATGAACTTGCCTCCTGGCTCGAACGTATTCCATCAAACTAACCGTTTCATATGGTGAGAGCTGGGAATAGTTTACTAGTAGGTAAAAACAAAAATTAGGAGGTTCATAGGATGAATTATCAAAACATAACTGTAGCAGGCAGTGGCGTTCTCGGAAGTCAAATCGCTTTTCAAACGGCTTTTAAAGGGTTCAACGTCACGATTTTTGATATCAACGACACAGCAATAGCGAATGCAAAAGAACGAATCGCCAAATTAGAGACAACATACAACAGCTACTTCCGTGATGAACAGGAAGCGGTAAAATCAGCACAAAGCCGGATCAGCTATGCAACAGATATGGCGGAGGCAGTAAAGGATGCGGACCTTGTCATTGAAGCAGTGCCGGAAATAAAAGAAATTAAACAAAACTTCTATACACAGCTCGGAAAAACAGCACCGAAAAAAACGGTATTTGCCACAAACTCTTCTACGATGCTGCCAAGTGATTTTGCGGAATTTACAGGCCGTCCTGAAAAATTCCTGGCACTACACTTTGCCAATATGATCTGGAAAAACAACACAGCGGAAGTAATGGAGCATGCAGGTACAGATCCGAAAGTTGCACAGGACGTACTTGCCTTTGCTTCTGCGATCGGTATGGTTCCATTACATGTTAAAAAGGAACAGCCCGGCTATATTCTTAACTCCCTGCTTGTTCCATTCCTTGACGCAGCACAATACCTGTGGGGCAACGGTGTATCAGAGCCCGAGACGATCGATAAAACATGGATGATCGCAACAGGGGCGCCAATGGGTCCTTTCGGTATTATCGACGTTGTCGGTCTGCAAACCGTGTACAATATCGTCAGCACAAAAGCGGCAAAACAGCCTGATCCGGAGAACAATCCGTATAAAGCAATCGCCGATAAAGTGAAAAGCGACTTCCTTGATCAAGGAAAACTGGGCATTCAAACTGGCGAAGGGTTCTATAAATATCCAAACCCTGCCTACCAGGCTCCTGACTTCCTAAAACCATAAGGTAGATTCTCCGGCCGGACACTCTTTCTTGGGTGTTCGGTCCATTTTTTATAAGACAAAAATAAAAACCAAAAAGAACTTTCACTTTTTGGTTTAAGGATATCATTTCCTGGGTAATAATATTTTAATTTTCTAATTATTTCAACTTTTGAAGGGTTTATTTCCCCACTTCTCGATTGATTATTTCTTTTCATCAAGGCTCTTCATTTTATTGCCACCCTATATTCATTATGTAGTCTGGCAGAAATCACTCAGCCAGTTCAGGGTCCCACCCTTTACACACATCAACGACTTGTACTGCACCGGCATAATCCTGGAGCTCATCCATTGTCAGCTCGATGGAGGAATTATCGCTTCCGCATGCAGGATGAACTGTGGAAAACCGCTGCAGCGAAGCATCCAAATAGACCGGTACATCCGTTGCCAGCGCGAATGGACAGACACCGCCAACCGCATGCCCCGTTACCTCAAGCACCGAATCCGGGTCCAGCATCTTTGCCTTTACGCCGAATGTTTGCTTGAACTTGGCATTATCCACCTTTGTATCACCTGCCGCTACAATCAAAACCGGCGCCTCCTGTCCTTGAAAACACAACGTTTTCGCAATACGTGCCGGATGCACACCTACCGCATCCGCCGCCTCCTGCACCGATGCCGTACTCTGTTCGTGAACAACAATATCCCGCTCCCGGCCCCTTTCTTGAAAATATGCTTTTACCGCCTGTAAACTCATGATCATTCTCCTTTCGCTGGTTGCTGAGGTTTATTATACTAGAGGCAGGAAATATTGTCTGAATTTTTGCACGGTAAATTAGTTTAATGGAGAGAAGAAAGTAGTTGAAATACTCCTAGCAGGATCGGTCCCTATCTTCTATGTAAGAACTGTCTCTTAAAGAATTATAAAACTCTGGATAGCTACATATAGAATAAAGACAAATGCTAAAATGGAAAACCATCCCATCATTTTTCTCTTCTTCTGGATTTCCTGTATGCCGATTACGAGAGACATCAAACCTAAAAAGATAAACGCATATGCCTGGTAATCTGAACTGCTCCCTGTCAAGTA
>DEQA01000285.1:2650-5306 GCA_002359075.1 Planococcaceae bacterium UBA3378 | reverse complement strand
TTACATGGCGCAAGGCCAAATTCGAAAAGCATTAAGCGGATATTATTATGTAGAGCAGGGTGGAGAGCTGATTCAATGCCGCGGGCGCGGAGTATTTCGCAACCGCGGAGAAGCTCCGCTAGTCGGTGACATCGTTGATTATACAAAAGACGGCGAATCAGACGGTTATGTAATGAAAATCCATCCTCGAAAAAACGAGCTTGTACGACCGCCGATTGCCAATATTGATCAAGCGATTCTTGTATTTTCCGTAAAGGAGCCGGATTTTAATACAATATTGCTAGATCGCTTTTTAGTCGTTCTCGAGTCATTTCAGATTGAGCCTATTATTTGTTTAACAAAGATGGACTTATTGGCTCCTGGCGAACAGGCGGCATTAGAAGCCTATATTGAAGATTATAGAGCGATTGGCTATGAAGTCATTACGACCTTTAAAGAAGATGCTTCTTTGTTGGAACGCCTGCAGCCTATTTTAGAAGGGAAAACAACGGTGCTTGCAGGACAGTCAGGTGTCGGGAAATCGACGCTTCTAAACACACTGCTGCCTGATTTGCAGCTGAAAACAGGTATCATTTCCCAAAGTCTCGGCCGCGGGAAGCATACGACACGCCATGTGGAATTAATAGAAGTATGCGGTGGTCTGCTGGCTGACACGCCGGGGTTCAGCTCCTTTGATTTTGATACGATTGAAAAGGAAGAGCTGACAGCGTGTTTTCCTGAATTCCAACGCATTGCAGAAGGCTGTAAATTCCGTGGCTGCCTACATATAAAGGAGCCGAAATGTGCAGTAAAGGCTGCGCTTGAAACAGGTGAGATTAAAGCATACCGCTATGAGCACTATGAACAGTTTTTGCAAGAAATACTTGATCGAAAGCCGAGGTACTAATAATGATAAAAATTGCACCATCGATTTTAGCTGCAAACTTTGCCAAATTGGGTGAAGAGGTGAAGGAAGTGGAAGCAGCAGGAGCAGAGTTAATTCATATCGATGTAATGGACGGTCACTTTGTACCGAATATTTCTTTTGGCGCCATTGCTTTAGAAGCAATCAGACCGTTATCCACGCTGCCAATGGATGTCCATCTGATGATTGAAAACCCTGATCAGCATATTGAACAGTTTGCCAAGGCAGGAGCGGACTATATTACAGTACATGTAGAAGCATGCCGTCACTTGCACCGTACCATTCAGTTAATTCGTTCATTCGGTGTAAAGCCGGGTGTCGTGTTAAACCCTCATACGCCAATCGAATCTATTCTTCATATTTTAGAAGATGTAGATATGGTATTATTTATGACGGTCAACCCGGGGTTTGGAGGGCAAAAATTTATTCCTTCTGTCCTGCCGAAAATCGAAGCGTTATCCAGCATTATTAAAGAGCGCGGATTGCACATAGATATCGAAATTGATGGAGGCATTACGGCAGAAACGATTGCCCCATGTGTAAAAGCGGGGGCCAATGTGTTTGTAGCGGGTTCTGCTATTTACGGTAAGGAGGACCGGGCGGCTGCATTGCAGGAAATCAAGCAGGCCGGCCTTGCTGCTATTCAATGATCGTAGCCATTTGTTCAGGCGGCCCCATTCGTGAGGCCGCCTTTCATTTAAAAGCAGACCGGTGGATTGGCGTTGACCGGGGGGCGTATTATTTAATTGAACAAGGTATTATACCGGATGCCATTGTAGGTGATTTTGATTCGGTAACAGAAGAGGAGTATGCCTGTATTTCTGAAGCCGTCGAACATGTGGAGGCATTTCAGGCGGAAAAGGATGAAACGGATACAGACTTGGCTCTAGAGAGGGCGCTTCTGTACCATCCGCAGTCCGTATTGCTGACAGGGGTGACAGGCGGCCGTCTTGATCATCATGAGGCAGCATTGCGTTCTTTGTACCGTTTTCAGCTTCAATATCCGGATATCTCGTTTAAAATTATAAATAAACAGAACGAGCTATGTTTTTTGCTTCCTGGTCATCATCGACTAGAAAAAACAGCCCATCAATATCTTTCCTTCTTTGCCTACGGTCAGACGATTGAAGATGTGACACTGCGCGGGGTCAAATATGAAACAACGAAAGAAATGATTAAACAAGGAACATCCCGCTTTACGAGTAATGAAATCATAGAAGATGATGCGTATATCGCGTTTACCTCTGGCATATGTTTAATGGTAAGAAGCATGGACTAAGGGGGAGCGATGATGAAAGTATACACGTTTCAAATTCCAAAATTTCTGAGCAGCATGACAAGAGCCTGCATCAAGGTTTTTCGCCGGGAGAAAAAATAAAAGGGAGTGGGTAACCGTTATGGCTACTCACTCCCTTATTTTTTGAAAAAAAGAACACCAGCACAAAAGCTGATGCCCGGTACGCGATTAAACGCGCTCAACTTTACCTGATTTTAATGCACGAGCAGAAACCCATACACGTTTCGGCTTACCGTCAACTAGGATACGAACTTTTTGTAAGTTAGCGCCCCAAGTACGTTTAGAAGCGTTCATAGCGTGAGAACGGTTGTTGCCTGTACGAGCTTTACGGCCAGTGATAACACATTTCTTTGGCATGTAAATTCCCTCCTAACAGATGAATCTGAAAGCTTGTTTTTCAGTTCGATATTTCACATACCATAATAATTTAACATAGACTCTACATGCTTGCAAGA
>DEQA01000285.1:0-2596 GCA_002359075.1 Planococcaceae bacterium UBA3378 | reverse complement strand
TTTTGGGGGCAAAACCTCTTTTCATTGTAACTGCTAGACTTCAACGAACGTTTTCTTTTATAATCATTCTTTGTGTAGTACAATATAAACAGTCAAAAAGAGCCAAGGAGGCATATGTATGTCAGTAGAATTAAAAAATGAATTCGGCCAAATTGATATTTCCAATGACGTCATTGCACAAATTGCCGGCGGCGCCGCAATCGAATGCTACGGAATTGTAGGGATGGCGAGTAAACACCAAATTCGTGATGGCTTGACAGATATTTTACGAAAAGAAAACTTTGCAAAAGGCGTATTGATCCGTCAGGACGGCGAGGATTTGCATATTGATATGTATATTATTGTAAGCTATGGAACGAAAATTTCGGAAATTGCTTACCAAGTACAGTCGAAAGTAAAATATACAGTGAACAAAACATTAGGCATGAGCGTAAAATCGGTGAACATCTTTGTTCAAGGTGTGCGCGTAATGAATATGTAAGAGGAGGATATAAGGCGAATGAAGTCATTAGACGGAATTAAATTTGCAGAAATGGTGCAGATGGGTGCACACCACCTATACCAAAATGCAAGTTATGTAGATTCGTTAAATGTGTTCCCGGTCCCGGATGGTGATACAGGAACGAACATGAATTTATCAATGACGTCAGGTGCAAAAGAAACGGAAGCGCACACAAGTGAGCATATCGGAAAAACAGCACAGGCGTTATCAAAAGGATTATTAATGGGAGCGCGCGGCAACTCAGGCGTTATTTTATCGCAATTATTCCGCGGCTTTGGAAAAGCCATTGAAAAAGAAGCGGCGATCGATGCGAAGGGACTGGCTGCAGCTTTCCAAGGCGGTGTGGATACTGCGTATAAAGCGGTGATGAAGCCGGTAGAAGGAACAATCTTAACAGTGGCATGTGAAGCAGCGGCTAAAGGTGTCGAAGTAGCGGAAACAACGGATGATATAGTGGAATTAATGGAAGCTTTTGTAGAAGAGGCAAAAGCATCTTTAAATCGTACACCGGAACTTTTGCCTGTCTTAAAAGAAGTGGGCGTTGTTGATAGTGGTGGACAAGGTCTGTTGTTTGTATATGAAGGTTTTCTAGCGTCTTTAAAAGGCGAAGAGCTTCCTGAGCGCAATGACGCATCCTTGGATGATTTAATCAGTGCAGAGCACCACCGTGTTCAGGATTTCATGAATACAGAAGACATTGAATTTGGCTATTGTACGGAAATTATGGTGCGTTTTGAAGAGGAAAAAGAGCCGTTTAATGAAGAGCAATTCCGCAATGAATTAAATCCATTTGGTGATTCGCTGCTGGTTATTTCTGATGATGAAATTGCGAAAGTACATATTCACACAGAAACACCTGGTGCTATTTTATCGGCGGGACAAAAGTACGGAAGCCTTATCAAAATCAAGGTTGATAATATGCGTGAACAGCATTCAGCAATCGTAGGTGATTCTTCTGCCTCGGCAGCGCTGCCGGCCAAAAAAGAGCAGCATCCTTATGCAGTCGTTACGATTGCCATGGGTGAAGGTATCGCCAACCTGCTTCGTTCCATTGGTGCCTCTTACGTTATTGAAGGCGGTCAGACAATGAACCCATCGACGGAGGATATTGTGAAAGCAGTGGAGGAAATCGGTGCTGAGCGAGTGTTGATCCTGCCAAATAACAAAAATATTGTAATGGCGGCACAGCAGGCGGTAGAACTGCTTGATATTGAAGCGGCAGTTGTACCGACGAAGACGATTCCTCAAGGGATGGCAGCGATCTTAGCGTTCAATCCCGAGCTGAGCGTTGAAGAAAACAAAGAAAATATGACAGAAGGATTTGCCCATGTGAAAACAGGGCAGGTGACATATGCAGTCCGCGATACATCAATTGATGGTATAGAGATCCATAAAGACGATTATATGGCACTTGCCGAAGGCAAAATCATTTTATCAACCCCACAATTGATGGACGCTGCAAAAGAAGTGATCAGCAGCTTGATGGATGAAGATAGTGAAATCATCACCATCATTTATGGAGAAGATGCAACGAAAGAACAAGCAAATGAATTGGTTAGCTTCATTGAGGAAAACTTTGAAGATGCGGAAGTGGAAGTTGTCGAAGGAAAACAAACACTATACCCATTTATTTTATCGGTTGAATAATGCATAACAGGATCAGGGGTCCCATGAGTACATACTTATGGGAGCCTCTTTCTTTTTTTGATTAAAAGTTGTTTTGATCCGCTTCATTCCTGTGTATAATCGGGAGGAAAACCTCCTTAAGAAAACATGGTAGTGTGCTGTTATAAATTCTTACATGAAAAGTTGTAAGATTTGTAGAAAAGGCCTATTGCTTGATAAACTAAAGGTAAGAAAAATTGTTAGAAAATTGAAGTGGGAAGGTGACTTAATGAAATTTACATCCGTTTTTGACATCATTGGTCCGGTAATGATCGGTCCGTCAAGTTCGCATACAGCGGGTGCAGCACGGATCGGCCGGGTAGCGCGTGATTTATTCGGCCGGCAGCCAAAACAAGTGAAAATTCATTTGTATGGTTCATTTGCAGAAACATATAGAGGCCATGGAACGGACGTAGCCATTATAGGCGG
>DEQA01000065.1 GCA_002359075.1 Planococcaceae bacterium UBA3378 | reverse complement strand
TAAACCGGCCATCCTGCAAGAGAGGTATGGGCTGACAGCGTTACACCTGTAGAGGCACAAACACGCGATAACTCTTCCACCGCTATGCAATATGCCAGATAGTCAAAGCCTGCACCGCCGTATTCTTCCGGCCATGGAATACCCGTTAATCCAAGCTCCGCCATTTTATCGAAAATACTGCGGTCGAATTCCTCGTTTTCATCCCGCTCTGCTGCTGTCGGCGCTACTTCATTCACTGCAAAATCCCGGATCATTTCCCGTAATTGTTCATGTTCTTCTGTCAGTTGAAAGTTCATTGTACAAATCTCCTTTTCCCCATTGTATTTCTATACAATTAATCCCTTTGTTTAACTAAATAACTGTTTGCTAATAACAATGCGCTGAATTTCGGAGGTGCCCTCGTAAATTTCAGTTACTTTGGCATCACGGAAATAACGCTCGACCGGATAGTCCTCGGTATAGCCATACCCTCCAAAAATCTGTACCGCCTCAATGGCTACGTCTACCGCGGTTTTTGATGCAAACAGCTTTGCCATCGATGCTTCTTTCCCGCATGGAAGACCCTGTGTCCGCATATTTGCCGCGCGGTAGACAAGCAGTCTTGCTGCCTCCACCGCTGTTGCCATATCAGCCAGCTTGAATGCCACCCCTTGATTTGCCACAATCGGCTTGCCGAATTGTATACGCTCTTTTGCATAGTTTACCGCTGCTTCCAGTGCTGCTTCAGCAATGCCGAGCGCCTGCGCTGCAATCCCGATGCGTCCGACATCCAGATTACTCATCGCAATCTTGAAGCCTTCCCCTTCCGCACCCAGCAGATTCTCGGCCGGAACGACCATATTTTCAAATGTCAGCTGTACTGTCCGGGAACCGTGAAGCCCCATTTTATGCTCATCTTTTCCGATGATCAGCCCGGGTGTTCCCTTTTCCACGATGAATGCTGAAATGCCGCGGGAACCGAGCTCCGGGTTTGTGGAAGCAAACACAATATACACATCCGCTTCGCCCCCGTTTGTAATAAACACTTTTGATCCGTTGATTCTATAGCTGTCGCCGTCTTTTACAGCACGCGACTTCAATGATCCCGCATCGCTCCCGGCAGCCGGCTCTGTCAAACAGAAGGCACCGAGATATTCACCGCTTGCTAATTTAGGGACATACTTATTTTTTTGCGCTTCATTACCGAAGTAAAGGATAGGATTCGTTCCTACTGAGGTATGTACAGATAGAATGACTCCTACGACTGCGCTCACTTTTGAAAGCTCGTTAATGGCAATGATATAGGAAGTAAAGTCCATCTCCGATCCGCCTAGACTTTCAGGAGCTGTTGTTCCCATCAGGCCGAGTTCGCCCATCTTCGTTAAAATCCCCCGGGGAAATTCCCCCTGTTCCATTCGTTCAACGAAGGGCTCAATTTCTGTTTTGGCAAACCCCCGTACCATTTGCTGCATCATCTCTTGCTCTTGTGTAAAGCGAAGTTCCATACAGACGGCCTCCTATTCGTAAATGTAAAAGCCACGCCCGGATTTTTTCCCTAACCAGCCTGCTGCCACATATTTGCGTAATAATGGACATGGACGGTATTTCGAATCGCCAAGCCCTTCATGAAGAATTTCCATAATTGAAAGACATGTATCAAGCCCGATAAAGTCAGCTAATGTCAACGGCCCCATCGGATGATTCATCCCCAGCTTCATGACATCATCAATTGCTTCTTTCGTCGCCACCCCTTCGTATAATGCATAAACCGCTTCATTAATCATCGGAAGTAAGATCCGGTTTGCTACAAATCCCGGGAAGTCGTTCACTTCGACCGGTGTTTTATCAAGCTTTTGTGTCATTTCCTCTACCTTTTGGTACACCTCATCAGCAGTAGCCAGCCCGCGGATGATTTCCACCAGCTTCATGACCGGCACCGGATTCATAAAGTGCATCCCGATGACTTGTTCCGGGCGTTCAGTCACTGCCGCAATTTCCGTAATCGGAAGACTGGATGTATTTGTCGCTAAAATCGCATGCTTCGGGGCAATCGCATCAAGCTCCCTGAAAATCGATTGCTTGATTTCCATGTTTTCTACAGCTGCCTCGATGACAAGGTCTACATCGGCTGCATCCCGCAGATCAAGTGACATCGTAATACGCCCGAGAATCCCCTGCTTCTCTTCTTCCGTCTTACGCCCTTTTTCCACATCCCGGGATAAATTTTTTGTAATGACGCCAAGACCGCGTTCAAAAAATTCCTGCTTCATATCGTTCAGCGTTACATCGAATCCAGCTTGTGCACATACTTGGGCAATACCAGACCCCATCTGGCCTGCACCAATTACCATTACTTTTTGAATTGTCATTGTCCATTCCCCTTTGCTACTTCAATCATGACCGCATCCCCTTGGCCGCCGCCTGAACAAATCGCCGCAATGCCGATTCCTCCGCCGCGGCGCTTCAATTCATAAGCAAGTGTCAATACAATACGGGCACCGCTTGCACCAATCGGATGACCGAGTGCAACCGCTCCGCCATTGACATTCACCTTGCTTTCCTCAAGCCCCGCAATCTGATTGCTGACAAGAGCAACAGCGGCAAAAGCTTCATTGATCTCAATCAAATCCACTTCCTCCATTGTCTTTCCTGTCTTCTCTAAAAGAGCCTTAATAACAAGCCCTGGCGTTTGCGGGAAATTTTTCGGCTCGACCGCGATTTCTGTATGCGCCAAAATGGCCGCAAGCGGGGTACGCCCTTCCTTTTTCGCCCGTTCTTCATTCATCAAAACGACAGCACATGCACCGTCGTTCACACCCGGTGCATTTCCGGCCGTAATCGTGCCTTCCTTGCCAAAAGCAGGACGCAGGTTTGCAAGCGTTTCCAAAGTTGTATCTGGTCGAACTGCTTCATCTGCATCAACAACGATTGGATCGCCTTTTCGCTGTGGAATGTCCACGGAGACAATTTCCTCGGCAAACTTTTCTGCTGACTGGGCCGCCAGACGATGGCTGCGCTCTGCCCATGCATCCTGCTGCTCACGCGAAACATGAAATTCTTCAGCTGTCGCATTTCCGTAAGTCCCCATATGAACATACTTCGGGTCAAATGAGCAGGAAAGCCCGTCATACACCATGCCGTCCACAATGCTTGCGTCTCCCATTCGCAAACCAAAGCGGCCTTTCGGCAGATAATATGGTGCGTTAGACATGGATTCCATTCCGCCGGCAACAATCACCTCTTCGTCCCCTAAACGAATCAGCTGATCACCGAGCGTTATACTGCGCATACCGGAAGCGCATACTTTATTAATCGTTTCCGTTTTTACATTCCACGGAATACCGGCCTTGTTTGCTGCCTGCCTGGAAGGAATCTGTCCCTGTCCCGCCTGCAGAACAGTGCCAAAAATAACCTCCTGCACTTCCTCAGGCTGGACCCCCGATTTTTCCAATGCGCCCTTAATCGCATAGCCGCCTAAATCACTTGCCTGTAGACTTGATAAGGCGCCGCCAAACTTGCCGAAAGGTGTACGTGCCCCGTCTAAAATAACTGTTCTATTCAATCAACAACACCCCTTTGTTTCGATTGATTTTTTAAAAGCTTTCACCGACTGAACGCTCGCTCAGTGTTATTTCAAAAAAATAACAAAACAATTGTTATATAAAAAATATACTAAATTGTTAGAAGATTTTCAATTGGTTTCTTTATTTTTAAAATTTCATAATTTAGGAGGGTTAAAATCTGGATATTTTTGCTATATTAATTGTAGAACAATTTTAGGAGGATGGGGATGAAACGAAGTGTTTCAATTTTAATTTGCTGCTTCTTTTTATGCAGCTTCACTATACCGGCCGGCGCAAAGGCGGAAATCGGCTTTAATGAGCAATGGCAGCGCACATTTGACTATAGCTTATATACCGCACTTCCCACCTCTTCAGGGGATGTATTAGCGATCAGCTTCACTGCTGATGAAGAGCAGCTGTTATTTGATTTTTATAAACTAAACGGCAAAAGCGGCAAAATCACGAATAAAATTTTACTGAAAAGCGGCAATGTCTTTCCATTCAAAGCGAAGGATGGACAGGCCTATCTCCTGTTTTACGAAACAGATACGAAGCATCTCATATTATATGACGAAAATTTAGCGATCGTTTGGTCGCTTGAAAAGGAATCATTTCTTTCTTATTTAGACGATATTGTCTATTGGGAAGCTGCAGGAGACAAACTGCTCTTTTATAACAGTGAGAGCCTTGACCCGGTCATCGGCTTTACGAAAAGCGGCAGGGAGCTTTCCTTTCCTCCGGCAAAACATGTAAGGCCATTACTGATACCATGCGGCGGAGAAGGTTTCTGCCCGGAAACTGCCACAGTCGATGTCCATATTCAGGACACTAAGCGCCGGATCGATAAGACCGTGACACTGACGCCAAACTTCCCGGCAGACCATATCGTAAACTTTGTTTCTGTGTTTGTGTATGACTGGGAACGTTACCTCGACCCGGCATCTTATGAGAAGATCGATTTTACGCAGCCGGATCGTTATATGATGTATATTAATTCTGTCCATCAAACAGACGATTCACAGATGACCCACCGGTTTATAGAATTTACTGCGGATGGGGAGATCGTGAAAGAAATCGAGTTTGCCCCAAATGAACTGGAGTACGATTTTTTCTCAACGGGACACCGCTTCGCCTTCATCCATGACCAGCAGTATATGCTTTTGAATTTGGATACAATGGAGCTGGATACTGCCCAGCTTGACAGCAAATTAGCCTATTCATCAAGCTATGAATACCCTTCTTATCTCATGACAGATGACTCCTTTTATTTATTTCAAGAAGGATACGGTCTTGGGCAGAAATTCTCCCGCACCGGGCAAAAGCAGGATTTGCTGACTATATTAAAAGATTATGTTGTTTTGCACAGCCTTGATTCACTTACCCCTTCTATTGCCTATCACCCGGTAACAGGAGAACGTGCAGGAGAATTAAAACAGGCAAGTCATTTTATCGATATAGAGGAAACGGGCAGTATTTTGGCCCATAGCCCTAACTTCGAAAAATATTCCTATACACTCACGATGATCCAGCCCGCTCCGGTAAGAGTCTATGCCAAAAATAAAGCATGGACTATTTCGTTCAACCAGGCAGTGGATCCGCGCTCTGTTAATGAGCATACTGTCTATGTAGTAAATGCTGCGGGGGAACAGGTGGAAGGCATAACATATACCGCTGATCAGAAAAAAGTTACGGTACATGCACCGTCAGGAGGCTATGTACCGGGAGAATTTTATACGCTTGTCATAACAAGTAATATGAAAGCTGCTAATGGACGCCCGATGACGAGCGGTCAGACGAAAAAATTCAAAATCAAGTGAAAAAGAGTCCGTCTGAAAAGATAATTCGAGAAGGACTCTTTGCTCCCCTGTTGGTGACATAGTGCCCACTACAGGAGCAACATATCATAAGGAAGATTAAAAAGGGTGTTCAGAAAGTTTTCGCTTTCTGAACACCCCTTACTTTTTATGCTTTTGGTTGGTCTTCTGAAGAAATTTCAGTTACTTCTAAGTCAGCCTGCTTCAGCTCAGTTGATTCGATGCCTTCTGTTGTAGCTACTGTCTCTTCGGCAGCACTTTCCGTTGGCAGTTGGTCTTCTGCTGCAGTTTCCGCCGGTTGGGCTGTTTCTGCTGTTACTTCCGTCACCGGAATGGGTGCTGTTTCCTCTTGCGTCTCCTCCACAGCTTCTTCTACAGTTTCTTCTACAGGTGTGCCGCTACCAAAAACAGCACGTTCTAACAGTTCGGCAATGTCATACGTACCGACTTTGTCCTCTACCTCTTTAGCCTTCGTACCATCCTGAAGCATCGTTAAGCAGTATGGACAGCCGGATGAAATGACGGATGCCTCTGTTTTCAACGCTTGTTCCGTACGGGCTACGTTAATGCGGTTTCCGACATGCTCTTCCATCCACATCAAACCGCCGCCGGCTCCACAGCACATTGCATCCTGACGGTTCCGTTCCATTTCGACAAGTGTCACGCCCGGAATGCCTTTTAAAATTTCACGCGGTGGATCGTATACATCATTGTAACGGCCAAGGTAGCATGAATCATGGAACACAATCGTTTCATCGACACGGTGGTTCATCGTTAAGCGTCCTTGCTGAATTAAATCGTACAGCATCTCTGTATGATGATACACTTCTCCGTGCCAGCCGAAATCGCCATATTCATTTTTGAAAATGTTATAAGCGTGCGGATCGATTGTGACGATTTTCGTGACTTCATTTTTCTCGAATTCATCAATATTAGCTGTCGCCAGCTCCTGGAATAAGAATTCATTTCCTAAACGGCGAGGTGTATCGCCGGAGTTTTTCTCTTTGTTGCCTAAAATCGCAAACTTCACACCTGCTTCGTTCAATAAACGGGCAAACGAAAGCGCAATTTTTTGCGAGCGGTTATCGAATGATCCCATCGAACCAACCCAGAATAAGTACTCGAAACCTTCCCCGGATTTCTTCGCTTCTTTCACTGTTGGAATATTGATGGATGGGTCAAGATCACGCCAGTTTTCCTTCTCTTTACGGTTAAGCCCCCACGGATTTCCCTGGCGTTCGATGTTTGTCATCGCGCGCTGTGCATCCGGGTTTACTTTCCCTTCTGTCATTGTTAAATAACGACGAAGGTCAATGATTTTATCTACGTGCTCATTCATTACCGGACATTGGTCTTCACAGTTACGGCAAGTTGTACAGGCCCAGATTTCTTCTTCTGTGATGACGTCGCCGATTAAAGACGGGCTGTAAATATCCTCAATGACTGCCCCTTCAGCACCTGCAGCCATTGCCAGCTGGTTGCCCTTCGTGTTGTTAAAGAATTGGAACGGTACCCACGGCTTTTGCTTTGTGACAACAGCACCTGTAAATGTAAGGTGGTCGCGCATTTTTACGAGTAAATCCATCGGCGACAGCATTTTCCCTGTTCCCGTTGCAGGACACATATTCGTACAGCGTCCACACTCTACACATGCATACAAATCGAGCAGCTGCTTTTGTGTAAAGTCCTCGATTTTACCTACCCCAAGCGCCGGCATGTCATCCTCATCTTCCGCTTCTTCAAGCGCCGCAAAGTCTACCGGCTTTAATGTGCCGCGGCGATCGAGACGGTTCATTCCGACATTGATGATACTTGTAATTAAGTGGAAGTGCTTTCCTTGCGGGATATAGACAAGGAATGTTAATAACAGCAGTAAATGCACCCACCACATCATATAGAAAATGACAGCTGCTGCTGTTGGCGGCAGGAAGCCGAACACAGCGGCAATGCTGGAGGCAACCGGCTCGTAGCCATTGAAGCTATGCCCATGCCAAATTAAGCCCATCCCATTGCCAATCAATGTAGATGTCATTAAGCCGCCGATAAAAATCAGAACAAGTCCATTTTTCCAGCCGCGTTTTAGCCTTGCCAGTTTTTCTACATAGCGGCGGTAGAATGCCCCGATCACCGCTACTAAAATGACAACGGCTACAATCTCCTGGAAGAAAGTAAAGAAGCCGTATATTCCACCAAGCGGCAGATGTGAGCCCGGTGCCAGCCCCTTCCAGATTAAATCAATCGCACCGAACTGGACCATTAAGAAACCATAGAAGAAGAAGACGTGAATCAATCCCATCTTTTTATCTTTTAATAGTTTCGATTGCCCGAATACTTTCTCTATTAAATCACTGATACGTTCCCCTATCTTCGCCTCAAACTCTTCTTTTCTCCCTAACTGGATAAACTGATAGCGCGTTTTTAATAAATATGCAAACAAACCTAATGCATATAAAATAACGGCGATTGTAGCTACCCAGTTAACAATTAATAGTGCATCCACTACATGCTCCCCCTTTTTGCAAGTACGACTTTCAGGCAGTTCCCTATCTTTCTCTGCCGCATCCCCGGTCACTTACAATACAAAATTATATTTCCATATTAATACTGTTAGTCCCATTGTAATTATGAATGAGCATTCAGTCAACAGTTTTTCTACTAAGAGTCAGAAAATTTCGCATAAAATTACGATGAAATTTCTTTTATTTAGAGAAATTCGGCGTTTTTCCGAGAATACCTCCTTCCCCAGCAATTCTTAAAAGCAAATAACGGAAAAATAACGTCTTTGAACTATGAGTCTCAAATTGCTCCTTCCGTTCTGGCGCAATCGCCGATTTCAATGATAAGAATAATGGAGACACCAGATAATTTCGGTAATACCTACAATCTGCACGGCGGCAGCGGTATTGTTTCTGAAGATGGCTATGGCCATGATTTTACGGTTTCACTATATACTCTACCGGAAGATATTACATTGCTGACATTTACACCAGTGATCGAATATGTGGAAGATTCAGGTATAACAGCAAAGACTGAAAAGATG
>DEQA01000324.1:8438-9079 GCA_002359075.1 Planococcaceae bacterium UBA3378 | reverse complement strand
GCCTCCTATGACCGGATTGAATCCCTGCTGAAGACGCCCGTTGATATGGAGGATAAGGAAGGTGCCATCACGGACGTGCCAACAGGGGCTATTTCGTTTCATATTCAGTCCTTTACATTCCCGCGTGACGAGCAGCCAACCTTACAAAATGTAGCATTCGATCTGCAGGAGGGCGAGACACTTGGCATTGTCGGAAAAACCGGGTCCGGTAAAAGTGCGATCCTCAAGCTGCTGCTGCGGCAGTTTGATCAATATGAAGGGTCCATCACATATGGCGGCGTGCCGATTGAAGAGTACAAGAAGGAGCAGCTCCGCAGGGCAATCGGCTATGTCCCGCAGGATCACTTCCTCTTTTCAGCGAGCGTGTATGACAATATTGCGTTTTCCGATGAACAGGCAGATAAAAAAGAAGTGGAGCACGCGGCGAAAACCGCCCATATTCATGACGATATCCTTCGCTTTACGAACGGCTACGAGACAGTCGTCGGCGAGCGGGGCGTTGCGTTGTCGGGCGGGCAGAAGCAGCGGATTTCCATTGCCCGGGCGCTGATGATGAAGCCGAATTTACTTATTCTCGATGATTCATTGTCGGCGGTGGATGCAAAAACGGAAGAAGCGATCCTGCATTCATTAAAGGAAGA
>DEQA01000324.1:0-8274 GCA_002359075.1 Planococcaceae bacterium UBA3378 | reverse complement strand
GAGCAGCTGGTGGAAAGGGGTGGACAGGAATGAAGCAGCCTACAATCAGCAGAAAGGAGCAGGCAGAGGTACTAAAGCGCCTGTTCTCCTATTTAAAGCCTCATAAAAAAGCGGTCGCTGCTGCACTCATTATTTTACTTTTATCCGTCACGGGCGAGGTCATTACCCCGTATTTAATCAAGCTGTTTATCGACAATCATATTACACCGAGAAGCTTTGAACGGGGGCCGATTGTCGTTTTGGCTGTTACTTATATCGTCATTGAAGTAGCCAATGTCGTGCTGCGGTACTTACAGCATTACCAATTCCAGATCATCGCGCTGAAGGTCGTCCAGCAGCTGCGGATCGATGTATTCAGCAAGGTACAGCGTTTAGGGATGCGCTATTTTGACCAGGTACCCGCAGGCGCGATCGTTTCCCGCGCGACGAACGATACAGAGGCGATTAAGGACCTGTTTGTCAATGTGCTGATCAGCTTTGTGCAGGCCGCATTTTTAATTGTCGGTGTGTACGTGGCGATGTTTCTGTTAAATCCGCTCCTTGCGATGTATGTCATAATCGTGATTCCGCTGCTTGTCCTCATTATTTATTTGTACCGGAAATGGAGTGCGGTTATTTACGTGACGATGCGGGAAAAGCTGAGTGAGCTAAATGCGAAGCTGTCCGAATCATTATCAGGGATGAGTATCATACAGGCATTCCGGCAGGAGAAGCGGCAAAACCGTGAATTTGATGAGATCAATGAAGCGCATTACCGCTCCATGATGCGCAATACGAAGCTGAACAGTCTGCTGCTCCGTCCGATTATTGACCTTGTCTATTTTGGCGCCATCATCATTTTGCTTTCCTATTTTGGTGTGGCCTCCTTTGACCGGGCTGTGGAGATCGGGGTCGTCTATGCCTTTGTCACGTATATTACCCGCTTTTTTGAGCCGATCAATCAAATGATGGAGCAGCTGGCTATTTTCCAGCAGGCCGTCGTGGCGGCAAAGCGGGTATTTGAAGTGATGGATGAAACGGATGAAGAGCCAAAACAGGAAGAAACAAAAAACCATATTACAGATGGATTGATTGAATTCCGCGATGTGACGTTCAGCTATGACGGGACGACGGATGTATTAAAAAATATTTCCTTTACGGTGCGCCCGGGGGAGACGACAGCGCTCGTCGGACATACCGGCTCAGGAAAGAGCTCGATCATCAATCTGCTTATGCGGTTTTATGAATATGAGAAAGGCGATATTTTCATTGACGGGACCTCGATCAAATCATACAGCCAGCAGGAAATCCGGCACAGACTCGGCCTTGTGCTGCAGGACCCGTTCTTATTTTACGGCACAGTAAAAAGCAATATCCGCCTGTATGGTGATATGTCGGATGAAGAGATAGAGGCCGCTGCAAAGTTTGTCCAGGCTGACTTCATCGACGCGCTGCCTGAAGGATTGAACGAGCATGTGACAGAACGCGGCTCTACGTATTCCAGCGGCCAGCGTCAGCTCATCGCCTTTGCCCGGACGATTGCAGCGAACCCGAAAATTCTTGTGCTCGATGAAGCAACAGCTTCCATTGATACGGAGACAGAAACGGCCATCCAGCAATCGCTTGATAAAATGCGGAAAGGACGTACAACGATTGCGATTGCCCACAGGCTTTCAACCATCCAGGAAGCCGATCAGATTCTCGTGCTTCACCAGGGCGAAATCGTCGAGCGCGGCAGCCACCAGGAGCTGCTGTCGCAAAAAGGGCTGTATCATAAAATGTATTTACTGCAAAATGGCATTGTAGAGTAACGGGAGACCGGGTGAATAATTCACCCGGTCTTTTTGCCTGCACAAGAGAGGAAAGACCTATTGGATAAAAGCTGACATGAATTTGTCACAAAATGCTATGCAAGCGGAGAAATTTTCTCACCTACATCTAATCCTTCTATACTCGAAACAAATCCATTTACTTTTCAGTAGGTGCCCTCTATAATGAGCTTACTTTATTACATACAAGAGGTGTTACTATGGCAGAACAGCAAAAAGGAATGGTATTTGCTTTTACAGCTTATATCATTTGGGGCGTATTTCCGTTGTTTTGGAAATTGCTCGACCATGTCAGCAGTATGGAAATATTGCTTGGACGTGTTATTTGGTCGTTTGTTTTTACGACCATTTTTATCATACTGATCGGCAAGCGGAAAAAGCTGATGGCCGATCTATCCTATTTATGGCATCATAAGCGGCAGTTTTATTCGCTGATGGCAGCTTCCTTTATTATTTCGATTAACTGGTATATATATATTTGGGCTGTTACACATGAGCGTGTGCTGGAAGCTTCGATGGGGTATTATATCAATCCGATTATTTCCGTTGTATTCGGCGTGCTGTTCTTTAAGGAAAAGCTGTCGCGCACAACAACCATCGCACTTATTGTGGCATTGTTAGGTGTGTTGGTCATGACGCTGAATTACGGGCAGGTTCCGTGGGCGTCTTTGTTACTGGCATTGAGCTTTGCGGTTTACGGTGTACTGAAAAAACAAATTGTGCTGGAGGCTACGCGCGGACTGGCAATTGAAACATTGTTCATTTTACCGATTGCCCTTATTTATTACGTCTATTTATATAGTAATGATGCGATGCAGTTTTTACACGAGGGCTGGCAGACAGACGTCTTAATGATGATCAGCGGGATTTTTACAGCGATTCCACTCATTCTGTTTGCAAAAAGTGCTCAGCGTATTCCGATGTATTTATTAGGATTTATTCAATATGTGTCACCTACGATCGGTTTTTTCCTTGGCGTCTTTTTATATAAAGAGCCATTCACACATGTGGAGCTCATTGCGTTTGGCTGTATTTGGACAGCTATCGCGATTTTCTCCTATTCTTCCATCCATCAGGCAAGAAAGCGACATGCCCTGTCAGCAAAGTAAACGGTCTTCGGTGAAACGGTAACGAGAATATTTTCACAGTTTTAGCAGGAATTTGTCTAAAAATGACGAATACATCCTATGTAGACTTGAAGGGGGAAGAGGGATGTACGTAACACTTGGTGATAAACGATTTGATTTTCGGAAAATCGAAATTGATGTGTTGGACATGGGGATTGAAAACACATTTGCGAAATTCGATAAAATGACGTTAGGTGAATTGTCCAGGCAAAAAAAGTACGACCACTTGAAGGAACAGACGGAAAAACAGTACGGGAGTCTGCTTAATCTTTCCGCAGGGGAGGCCCTGCTCACACTGAAAAATAATGGAGACTCGTTTTACAAGGAATTTTTAAATAATTACGGTGATAAGCGCTTTTCGCGGTTTGTCGTACAAGGCAACGAGGCCCTGCTTTCACAAAGCGGCGTTTATAACATTATTGTAAATAATGAGCTTACGTTTGCCGGCGTATGTGCGAGATCGTTTAAAGAACGGTTTAATCAGCATCTTGGCAATATATCGGCAAAGGGCTGCTACCGGGACGGGACGGCCACTCACTGCCATGTGAACGCCCGCTTAACAGAGCTGTTCGGTAAAGCGGATATCTATTTTTCCATTTGTCCAATGAATGATAAAAAAGAGATGAATCAGCTGAAAAACGCGCTTGTCCGCCGCTTCGAACCAATCTGGAACTTACGGGTAGGGAAGGAAGAATCGGAGCAGCGGTCGTTTTAAATAGGACAGGTCGTAACGGACCAACTTATTTAATAGAACAATAGAAAAGAGGAGCCTGTCAGACACTCAAAGTCCGGCAGGTTCTTTTGTATTTTTCCGGTAGCCGAGGCCTTCTATACAAAAGATCGTATTTCGTCATGTTTGCCCCCGGCGCATACATATGGTTTAAACAAGGAAGAAAATTCACGAAAAATGTTTTTAAATGGGCTGTACAAGGAAATAACATGGAAAAACCATTAAAAAGGACGGTTGGAGATGAAGGAAGCCTTTCAATTTTATGGTGACATACATCGCAGGTATTTATGGCTGCATGTCATTTTTTCCTTAGTACTGATCATGACGTCGGTGTTCTGGTTTGTATTGCCGCTGTATATTGTGAATTACGGCAATTATCAGCCATCATTTGCCCTTAGTGTAGCATGCGGTATTTTTCTTTGTGTATTTCCTTCGATTTTTATAACGCTGCATTGCTGGTTTATCAGCTTTGAAGCGGCGAAAAGCTGGAGCAGGCGGAAAGATGGGGAGAGCCTTCTGCGCTGGATGATGAGGTTCCAGGCGATGGCCTTTATGGTCGTTATAGGTTTTACCTCGGTTATTTATTTTTTATTTTTAATCATCGACATAGTCAGGTGATTTTTATCCTGACTATGTCAAAAAAGTTCCTCTTTAATCCACTTTTCACTTTCTTAGTCCGCCACGAAACTTTCACAGTCCATTCAAGCGCTTTTTTTCCGAAAATTTGGTACGATGGAAACAATACAGTGAAAGGAACGAAAAAATGAATGGCAACAGATCTTAATATATTTTTAGCATTCGGTGCAGGGTTTTTAAGCTTTATCTCTCCTTGTACATTGCCGCTGTATCCAGCCTTCTTATCCTATATTACCGGGATGTCATTGGATGAGCTGAAAGCGGAAAAGGGAATGCTGCAGAAGCGGGCAATTTTACATACGCTGTTCTTCCTTATTGGTTTCTCTATTATCTTCATTGCGATCGGGTTCGGTGCCTCCATGGTAAACACTATCTTCGTCCAATACGAGGATCTGATTCGCCAGGTAGGGGCGATTTTAATCGTTGTGTTCGGGCTGATGATTGTCGGCCTGCTGCAAATTGATTTCCTGATGAAGGACCGGAAATTCCAGTTTAAGAACCGTCCCGGCGGCTATCTTGGGTCGGCTTTAATCGGGCTTGCTTTTGCAGCTGGATGGACACCGTGCACAGGTCCTATTCTCGCCTCGATTACGTTACTGGCCGGTACCAATCCTGAGTCAAGCATGCTGTACATGCTTGCTTATTATTTTGGTTTTGCAATTCCGTTTTTCCTATTAAGCTTCTTTATTTCCCGTTTAGGCTGGATCCGCCGCAACAGCCAGAAAATCGTCAAGGTGGGCGGCTGGATTATGATTGGAGTGGGGGTCCTATTATTCTTTAATGGGATGGATATTATTATTCGTATACTTTTACCATTTTTCGATGGATTTACAGGCTTCTAATTTGGTACACTATGAATGAGATGCATGTTGTAAATGGTTGACTAATGAGAAGGAGTTACTTATGCCGACAGTACTTATTGTAGATGATGCAATGTTCATGCGTGTAGCACTTGGCAACATGCTGAAGGAATGGGGATTTGAAGTCATTGGAGAGGCTTCAAATGGCGGGCAGGCTATTGAAAAGTACCGTGAGCTGCAGCCGGATCTTGTGACGATGGATATTACGATGCCGGGAATGTCGGGGCTTGATGCTGTAAAGCAGATCATCCCTGAGTTTCCTGATGCGAAAATCATTATGATCACAGCTCTTGGCCATCAACGCCTCGTCATAGACGCCATTGAATGTGGGGCAAAGGACTTTATCACGAAGCCGTTTACACCCGAAAAGTTGAAAGCAGTCGTCGATAATGTAATACAGTCGATGCAAGTGTAAGAAGGTCAAGCAACAAGAGGAGGGATTCGTGTGTTTGGAGCAATACCTTCTCAAGTATTAGTTCTCGTCTCCAGTGTAGGAGCGATCTTTATGGCGGTTTTTGTTATGTTCGTCCGGTTACGTTCACAAAAAAAACCGATGAATGAGAAGAAAATCATTATCCCGCCTATCGCGATGTCGACGGGAGCCCTGATGTTCCTTTTTGAGGAGTTCCGGGTGGCACCGCTTCAAATTTTAGAAGCTACAACGATTGGTATTTTATTTTCAACCGTCTTAATTGCTACATCGAAATTTGAGGTGCGGGATGGAGACATTTATTTAAAACGCTCAAAGGCATTTATTTTTATTTTGGTTGGGCTGTTAATTTTGCGCATCATCTTAAAGCTGATTTTTTCAAGCAGCCTCGATGTCGGGGAGCTGGGAGGCATGTTCTTTATCCTGGCATGGTCCATGATCATCCCTTGGCGGCTGGCGATGCTCGTTCAGTTCAAAAAACTGAAAAAAACAATGCTGTAGTAAAAAGATCCTTGCGGGTACTGCCCGTAAGGATTTTTTCGTTTACTCTGAACCTTTTTCACGCTCGATGAGTGGGATCCCTTGCCCTGTTACAGTATGATAAATCTCCCGCTGTTCTGCAGGGCCAATTTGTGCGGTCTCTTCAATCGTAATCGTTTCTCCGCCGGCTGTCGTAAAGTTATAGGTCCCGGCAGAATCAGGCTCATACTCATAGACGACTTCTACAATACTGCTCCACGGATAGTCATGGACAGTATGGTACTTTTTCAGGACAAGCCCGCTTTCCTGAATCGCTGTATAACTGAGGGATGAATAATAGGCCATAGTACCGCTTCCAGCCAGTAGAAGAAAGGCGATGATGTATGTAGAAATATGCCGCTTCCAGGCAAGGAGCAGAAGAATGGCCAGTATCAGTGCCATTGTACCACCCATTAAACAAAAATTAACACGCGGGATCAGGAGCACAATATTCTCCCTGTCAAAGTACAGCGTCTCTACTACACCAATTGGCACGAAGGCGATGATAAAAGGAGATAGGATAAGTACAGCAATCGTAAAAACAATGAAAAAAACACGCGGTGATTTCTGATTCAGCATAGGCCCCCTCTGTTCTTTGTGAACACTTTCTTTTCTTCTACGTATCATGGAAGGTGAAAGTTTCGCGCTATTCTAAAAATACGTTTCTGGGAATGCACGAGACGGAATGGCAGCTCAGAAATTCAGACCTATGCTGTATGTTTTCTTTAGTATTCGGTTGCTATGATGGTGAAAAGGGGTGTAAAAGATGAAAATTAAGCAAGTAGAGCTGTTTATTGGACAATTTAAAGAAACCATTTCTTTTTATAAGGACCAGCTTCACTGGGAGCAGGTGGATACGGCAGACGGGATGGCGAAATTCCGAATAGGGGAAAGTACGCTCGTTTTGCATGAGGATGAAGAAGCACACAACTATTATCATTTTGCCATTAATATTCCGCCGAACCTGTTTCGGTCAGCGAAGCAGTGGGTGCAGGAGCGGGTCGCGTTATCAACGGAGGAAGGTGAGGATGAGGCCAATTTCACGGAATCAAAAGCCGACTCATTTTACTTTGAAGACCCGGCAGGAAATATACTCGAATACATTGCGCGTCATGCGACGACTCCTCCTGCAAAAGAGCAGGAATTCACGCCGGAGCACCTTGTTGGCATCAGTGAAATCGGTGTGTCGGCTCAGCATATGAGGGACGTGTTGGATCAGCTGATCGGCATGGGTATTGCCCCGAGGAAAAACCAGGAAATCCATGACAATACGTATTTGAATTTCATGGGGGAGGCCGAGGACGGCAATTATATTCTCGTCGGACCTGTCGGGAGAAGATGGATTTTTTCAGATAAGGTGGGGATGGAGACGCCGGTCATTATTCATACGGACCGTGGGATTTTCCGTTATTGTGTGTAAGCAGGAAAAGCAGATGCACTGTGGCATCTGCTTTTTTAACGAACCATGCTTATAGTCGAAGCTTATACGAAATGCATTTCCCATTCCTCACGCAAAATGCCCATCCGGATGGAATCGTAGTACTGACCGTCATAATAGCGGGCTTTCCGGATTCTCGCCTCCAGCTGCATGCCGAGCTTTTCACCGACACGCATCATGCGTTCATTGCCGGACCAAGTAGAAAAGCCGACCCGGACAAGCGGCATCTTAGTAAAGAGATGGTCAATCCATAAACGCAATGCCTTTGTGCCAAGCCCTTTTCCCCACGAGCCCGCTTCATGGAAAACAATCCCGATCTCCAGCCATTTGGACGGCTCGTGCTCCCAGTAATAGGAGACAATACCGCGGACGATATTCTCCACTTCGATGACCCAGAAGTGATCCTGACCGATCCATTTTTCTCCCTGCGGTAAAAATTCCTCATAGCTCATCGCCTTATGTGGATAGTACGGGGCGTCCCATTTCTTCCATTCCGGCTGTTCCTCTTTATAAATGAGCTCCCATAGTCTTGGAAGATCGCTTTGTGTAATAGGGCGGATTGTTACCTCTTGTGCTGTATACATATAGTTCCTCTTTTCATGTAGTTTACTGGCCTCTGTGATGAAAAGAGAAACGTACCTTCTACTTTTCAATCACCTTTTTATTCGTATTCATTGTCATCATTCCTCTCAACTGTAAGTATTTTGGCTCATCACCAAAAGTCGG
>DEQA01000188.1 GCA_002359075.1 Planococcaceae bacterium UBA3378 | reverse complement strand
ACGGCCGCAATTCAGCTGTGCATTAAAGCGTGTCGTCAAGGCACGTGTTGCGTTCAGTCCGATATACCAGTCTGCCTCCGAGCGGGCTACAGCTGCATGATACAGATTCTCATATGCCTTGCCGGGTTTTAGATTGTTGAAGCCTTCCTTGATTGCCTTATCTGTTACGGAGGAAATCCATAGGCGCTTGATCGGTTTATTGACCTTGGCTTTGGCGATAATCCAGCGTGCAACAAGCTCACCTTCACGACCGGCATCCGTTGCGATGATGATTTCATTGACATCGCTGCGGTTCAGCTGTGACTTTACAGCGTTGAACTGCTTGCCGGACTGTTTGATAACCGTAAGCTTCAGGCGCTCCGGCAGCATCGGCAGGTCCTCCAGGTTCCATGTTTTATATTTATTATCATACGTTTCCGGGTCGGCAAGTGTCACGAGATGGCCGAGTGCCCAAGTTACGATGTATTTATCTCCTTCTAAAAAACCATTTCCTTTTTTATTACACTTCAGCACATTCGCAATATCACGTGCTACTGAAGGCTTTTCTGCTAAAACTAAGCTTTTTGCCATTTCAAACATCCTTTCATGCATCCTTACTGTAAATATAGCATACTGACTTCCTTTATTCATTTGAAGTTGTAAACAGCCATTCATACTCCATTCATATTCGCGCTGTAAGCTATCACTATATCAAGAATATGGAGGAGAAAAACATGCATTTGGCTTGGAAAGAAATGAAGAGAAATAAAAGCAAGTTTCTTATTGTAGGAGCCGTTGTCTTTTTAATAAGTTTCTTAACATTCATGATCTCCGGATTGGCAAATGGCTTATCACAGGACAATGCAGCCCTCATCAAAAACTTGCCGGATGGAACGTTTTATATGACAGAAACAGCAGAAGAGACCTATACGATGTCGCAAATAGATCAAGGTCTTCAAAAGGATGTACTGGAAGAATTCGATAAGTCTGCTGCTTTATCGCTTCAAATGGGATTTGTGAATGATCAGGAAGAGAAACAGCATAGCGTTGCGTTTGTGACATCCACTGCGTCAGAGCTGTTTCCAAATGTAGAGCCGGGAGAAATTGTACTGGATGAATCATTACGTGAGGAAGGCTTGAAAGTCGGGGATGTACTGACAAACAGCCAATTGGACGGGACGTTTACCGTAAAGGGATTTGTTGAGCAGGCGAAATTCAGCCATGCACCGGTTGCCTTTATCAATCCGGACAATTACAGTGAAATGTACCGGACGGATACGATGCAGCTTCTGTTTGTCCCAACAGAGGAGAGTAAAGAAATCTCGGGCTTACAAGCATTTTCAAAAGCCAATCTTCTAAATACAATCCCAAGCTACAGTGCCGAGCAGCTGTCGCTGAATATGATTGTTGCCTTTTTATTCGTCATTAGCGGTATGCTCATCGGGATTTTCTTTTATATGATGAATGTCCAAAAATTCGGTTTGTACGGTATCCTGAAGGCTATTGGCTTGAAAACGTCTGTCCTCTTTAAAATTATGTGGACGCAAATGCTGGCAGTGACGACGATGGCACTTGTATTGGCCGTTATGTTAAGTCAAGGGTTTCAGCTCATTGCACCGGACGGCATGCCGTTTCATCTGCCGTTCGAAACATCCTGGAAGCTGTCGCTTGTCTTTTTATGTATCGGTTTTGTAGGTGCAACGATATCCGGGCTTCAAATTCGAAAAATCCAGCCATTACAGGCCATTCAACAAGGAGAAATGTAATATGACGATTTTTGTACTTGAAAATGTGGAAAAGTCATTTCAAACTGGAGAAGTAGTAGAGCGAGTATTAAAGGGAGCCAGCCTGACATTAGAACAGGGGCAGGTGACGGCGCTCGTAGGAACGTCGGGTTCAGGAAAAAGTACATTGCTCACAATTGCTGCCGGTTTACAGCAGGCGACTGATGGTAACGTTATATTCAATGGGCAAAATTTAAAAAATATGAATCAAGAGCAGATCCGCCAAGTGCGGGCGAAGGAGTTCGGCTTCATTTTTCAATTTGCACACCTCGTTCCCTTTTTGAATGCAGAAGACCAGCTTAAGCTTATGCTGGAAGTGGCGGAAAGTAAAATGGGAAAAAGAGAACAGCAGGAAGAAGTGGACCGGATGCTGGAGCTTGTCGGTATGACCCATCGTAAAAAAGCCTATCCTGCCTCTTTATCAGGTGGAGAAAAACAGCGTATTGCCATTGCACGCGCGTTAATCCATAAACCGAAAGTATTATTTGCAGACGAACCAACGGCAAGTTTGGATTCAAAGCGTTCAAAGGATGTCATGGCGCTCATCCGGCATTTAACAAAAACGTTAGGTGTGGCAACATTAATGGTGACACATGATGAAGACATGCTCGCTTTTGCTGACCGTATTGTGAAAATGAGCGATGGTGTGATTTTGCAGGATGTATAATGAAGAAAAGTAGCTCTGCACTAGCCGGGCTATTTTTCTGTGGAGGGGAGTTATATGACTACAATTTTAATAGTGGATGATGACCAAAATGTAAGGAACTTTGTACGGATCTATTTATCACAACAGGGCTATCACGTACTTGAGGCAAGCGATGGTACAGATGCTTTACGCGTCCTTGAGCAGGAACGGTGTGATATAGCCGTAGTGGATGTCATGATGCCTTATATGGATGGTTTTACACTGACGAAGGAAATCCGCAAACGTTATGAGATACCAGTCATTTTATTGACAGCGAAAAATCAGATTGAAGATAAGGAACAGGGATATGAGGCAGGCACGGATGATTATGTAGTAAAGCCGTTTGAGCCAAAAGAATTATATTTTCGCATTCAGGCATTGCTGCGAAGATATGAGAAACATTCGGGGGAATCCGTCGTGAAAATAGGCGGTACCGTCATAAATAAAAATAGCTATGAAGTCCAAACGGCCGAGCGTACCCTCCTGCTGCCGCTCAAGGAATTTGAACTGCTGTTTTGGCTCATGTCGCATCCTTCCCAAGTATTCACAAGAGACCAGCTTATTGAGCAAATTTGGGGTTTGGATTATGAGGGGGATGACCGGACCGTTGATGTGCATATTAAAAGACTTCGTGAACGCTTTGCCCCGTTGACGGATGATTTCCATATTAAAACGGTACGCGGTGTCGGCTATGCATTAGAGGCGAATATAGAATGAAATCTCTTTATACGAAGTTTGTC
>DEQA01000351.1:4347-5027 GCA_002359075.1 Planococcaceae bacterium UBA3378 | reverse complement strand
AAAAAAACACCGCTACACTATAGTGCAACGATGTTTTCATTACCATTTCTTATATATCCTGTGGGTTCCGTATTACATACGGCTTTCGATTTCCGCCCATGCCTGCTCATATCCAATTCCTTTTTCGGAAGAGAATACAATCAGCGGATCTTCCTTATCCATCTGCAATGTTTCTTTTACAATTTTCTTATGCTTATCCCATTTTCCTTTTGGAATTTTATCGCATTTTGTAGCAACGACGATACATGGAATATTGTAATGCTTCAAGAAATCGTACATCATGCGGTCATCATTCGTAGGTGAATGACGTAAGTCCACAATCAGTACAACAGCCTTTAGTAAATCACGGCCTGTAAAATATTTTTCAATCATCTTGCCCCAAGCTGCACGCTCGGATTTCGATACTTTTGCATAACCATAACCAGGTACATCAACGAAAAACAGCTGTTCTTCAATTTTATAAAAGTTCAGTGTTTGCGTTTTTCCCGGTTTTGAAGATATACGCGCTAATGCCTTACGCCCTATCATACGGTTAATGAATGAAGATTTCCCTACGTTAGAGCGCCCGGCAAGCGCAAATTCAGGAAGTCCATCTTCAGGATACTGTTCTGGTCTAACGGCACTAATGACCATTTCGACGTTATGGACTTTCATTTTTTAAAACCCTCCATCTAATGCCA
>DEQA01000351.1:0-4159 GCA_002359075.1 Planococcaceae bacterium UBA3378 | reverse complement strand
CCGATTTCACGCTTGATCGGCTTTTTCGTAATGGCGGATACGACCGCTGTTACAATCGTAATTCCGGCAGACGGGCCATCCTTTGGCACAGCTCCTTCCGGAACGTGGATATGCAAATCATGCTCATCAAAGAATTCCGGCTTGATGCCAAGCTTATTCGTGAGTGAACGAACATAAGACAAGGCTGTTTGCGCCGATTCTTTCATGACATCCCCAAGCTTTCCTGTTAATTGCAGCTTTCCTTTACCAGGTGTTAAGGATACTTCAATCTGCAGTGTATCGCCGCCCACGGTCGTATAAGCCAATCCTGTAGCGATACCGATCTGATCTTCTGTTTCTGCCTGTCCATAGCGGAAGCGGTGTTTGCCTAGCATATCAACAAGCATTTTAGAAGAGACCGTTACACGTTTTTTCTCGCCCGACACGATGATTTTCGCCGCTTTCCGACAAATGGTAGCCACTTGGCGTTCCAATCCACGTACTCCTGCTTCTCTCGTATAGTAACGAATTAAATCAATAACCGCTTCATCCTTCACAACAAGCTGTGATTTTTTCAAACCATGCTCTTTCATCTGCTTCGGAATTAAATGGTTTTTTGCAATTTCCGTTTTCTCCATTTCTGTATAACCCGCAATCGTAATAATTTCCATACGGTCACGGAGAGGTCCGGGAATTGTACTTAAATCATTTGCCGTAGCAATGAATAGTACATCGGATAAATCGTAAGGCTCTTCAATGTAATGGTCACTGAATGAATTATTTTGTTCAGGATCCAGCACTTCCAGCATTGCTGCAGAAGGATCTCCTCTAAAGTCATTGGACATTTTATCAATCTCATCCAGCAAGAATACAGGATTTGTTGTACCGGCCTTTTTCATTCCCTGAATAATCCGGCCAGGCATTGCTCCAACATACGTACGGCGATGGCCGCGGATTTCCGATTCGTCGCGTACTCCGCCAAGGGAAACACGGACAAACTTACGGTCTAAACTTTCCGCAATGGAGCGTGCCAAACTTGTTTTACCTACTCCCGGAGGTCCTGCTAAACAAATAATCGGACCGCGTAAGGAGTTCATTAACTGACGGACAGATAAATACTCCAAAATCCGTTCTTTTACCTTTTCCAAACCGTCATGATCACGGTTTAAAATCTCTTCTGCATAGGCAACATCCAGGCGGTCCTCTGTTTTTTCACTCCATGGAAGAGCAGCCAGCCATTCAACGTAATTGCGGATTACGCCGCTTTCTGCACTTGCCGCTGGAATTTTTTCATAACGGTCAAGCTCCTTCAGCGCTACTTTTCGGGTCGCCTCAGGCATACCTGCCTCCTCTATACGTTTACGGAGTTCAGCGACTTCCCCTGATTTCCCATCCCGGTCACCAAGTTCCTGCTGGATTGCCTTCATTTGCTCACGCAGGAAATATTCCTTTTGTGTACGTTCCATTGCCTGCTTTACTTTAGTATGGATTTTCTTCTCAAGAGCCATCACTTCCTGCTCATCATGTAAACGGATAATTAAATAATCCAAACGTTTTTTGACGTTGAAAATACTCAAAATTTCCTGTTTTTCCGCTACCTTTAAAGGCAGGTGGGATGAAATGACATCCGTGAAACGGCCGGGTTCTTCAATATCCACAACCGATTCAATTGTTTCAGTCGTAATTTTATTGGAAATTTTAGCATACTTCTCAAAGTAACTTAACAGTGTGCGCATTAACGCTTCTGTTTCCGCATCTTTTGTCGGATCATCTTCATGGATTTCAATATCGACGGACGTATACTTGTCTCCCTCTTTATAGTCCACAACTTTTGCCCGTGCAATGCCTTCAACTAGTATACGCAATGTGCCATTAGGCAGTTTAAGCATTTGCTTTACATTTGCTACTGCCCCTATCTCATATAAGTCATTTCGCTCAGGTGATTCAACACGCATATCCTGCTGAGTCGCCAGAAAAATTTTGCTATCTCCTAACATCGCCTGCTCAAGGGCAGCGACTGAACGCTCACGACCGACATCAATATGTAACACCATTGATGGAAAGACAAGTAACCCTCTTAAAGGCAGTAACGGAATATTTTTTTCAATCTTTTTCACGCGGGTATTCACCTCCATCCAAAATCTATACGCAACAACCCGCAATTGTAGTATGTGTGTAAAAGCGTTTTTCATAAACCTCTATGTATTAAGTGTGAATAAAAAGCTGACTATCGATTGTGCGGCGGCACATCCGAAGCCAGCTTATTTACCACGCCAAGCGTAACATCAGACACTATGCTGAAGTCTTTTTGTTATCTCGTTTATATTCTGTACCATCTGCCAATAAAAGCTTCGGATCCGCTTTTTCAGTAATTGTTTCAGCAGTGATGATACATTTCACAATATCTTCCCGAGATGGCAGCTCATACATAACATCCAGCATTGTTGACTCAATAATGGAGCGGAGACCGCGGGCGCCTGTTTTTCGTTCAATTGCAAGCTTGGCAATTTCCACTAAAGCATCTTGTTCAAATTCTAGCTCTACATTATCAAGCTCCAGCATTTTTTGATATTGCTTCGCTAACGCATTTTTCGGTTCAGTTAAAATTCGTACTAATGCATCTACATTCAGCTGCTCTAATGAAGCCAATACAGGAAGACGGCCAATAAATTCCGGGATCAAGCCGAACTTCAGCAAGTCTTCCGGGATTAAGTGAGCAAGCAGTGAGCCCTCTTCTTCCTCACGGATAACATTTGACCCAAATCCAATGACTTTTTCACCTTGACGACGCTTGATGATCTGCTCAATTCCGTCAAACGCGCCTCCTACGATAAATAGGATATTGGATGTATCAATTTGCAGGAACTCTTGGTGCGGGTGTTTACGTCCGCCTTGCGGAGGCACACTTGCTACCGTTCCTTCCAGAATTTTAAGGAGTGCCTGCTGTACACCTTCACCGGATACATCACGCGTAATAGAAGGGTTCTCAGATTTACGTGCTACTTTATCGATTTCATCGATATAAATGATCCCTTTTTCTGCACGTTCAATATCATAATCTGCCGCTTGGATCAATTTAAGCAGGATATTTTCCACATCTTCCCCTACATAGCCCGCTTCTGTTAAAGAAGTGGCATCCGCGATAGCAAATGGTACATTGAGAATACGCGCCAATGTTTGAGCGAGCAATGTTTTACCACTACCTGTCGGCCCGATTAATACAATGTTTGATTTTGATAACTCTACGTCATCAATTTTCGCATTTGAGTTAATGCGTTTATAGTGATTGTACACAGCAACGGCTAATGCTTTTTTAGCACGTTCTTGTCCAATAACATATTCATCTAAAATGTTTAAAATCTCTTTTGGTTTTGGAATATCTTTAAAATCAATTTCCTCTTCCACGCCCAGTTCTTCTACAACGATTTCCGAGCACAGCTCGATACACTCGTCACAAATATATACGCCTGGTCCTGCAACCAGCTTACGAACTTGTTCTTGTGGCTTCCCACAGAAAGAGCATTTTAAATTGCCTTTTTCATCATTAAATTTAAACAATTTGTTTCACCCCTATTCAAGCAACAATCTTACAAGATTATCCGCTTATTATCAAATATATTGACTGTAAAAAAACTGCCTATATGTACAGTGCCAAAATCTATGTATATAATCAGTCAATTTCCGTTTGAAAAGAAAAGCACCTCTGTACCCGGTTTTGAAAAATAAACTTCTTATATGTCTGGCAGGTTTACCCTTCACATACTACAAGCTCGATTATGGAGAATGCTTCCGTAATCAGGTCTACATCTTATTTAAAAGACCTCACTCATACTAATTCCAGCGAGAGGTGCTTGGACAGATTCATGCCTATCTGCTAAAACAAGGCACGGGAAGTTCCGTGCCTTGTTCTGGCTTTTATAAATTCTATTCTACACGATTTACTTGTAGCTGTCGTACATTTTGCCTGAAATTATTCAGAAATTTTAGCGTTTTCAACTAAAAATTCTACTGTTTTCTTTGTTTTTACATCGTTTTCTAAAATAGCAGTACCGCCTAATGCTGTTTTAATTTGGTCTACAGTCATACCAAATTGAGAAGCCATTGCATCTAATTCTGTTGTAATGTCTTCTTCAGATACTTCGATGTTTTCAGCTTTTGCGATCGCCTCTAAAGTTAATGC
>DEQA01000190.1:1305-3224 GCA_002359075.1 Planococcaceae bacterium UBA3378 | reverse complement strand
ACTTTCGATTCAAACCCCCGCTCCTTGACAGCCGCCATGGAATTGCGAAGCTGCCGAAGCGGCTTGATCATCGCTGTAGAAGCATAGTAGCTAATGGCAGCGGCCAAAATAACAGCACCTATTCCCATAATAAGCATCGTTGTTAGTATATACCCCATCATAGATTGAAATGACACCAAAGGATGGACAAGTTGTAAAATATATTGTCTTGGTCCAATTTGAACAATTCTGTGCATAACAAATGCCTTCGTACCTTCCAGCTTCATCTCCTTTATCAGTGTTTCGTCCGGTACAGAAAAGGACATATCCAGCTCGACAGCAGGCGAAGTATTATTAATTTGCAGGATTTTCGTACCATCCAATTGATAGAGACGTACTGTCTGGTCTTGATTTAATACCGTTTTCATTAAACCGGTTTGCCCTTGCAGCTCCTGTATCGTAACAGTTACTCCTTGGGAAGAAAAAAACGCCGCCATATCGTCTACAGTCCGGAGAGCATTTTCCTCTTCTTTTGCTAGAAGCCATGTATGTAACGCAATGAAAATAATGACACAAATAGCCGCATAGGAGATCAAAATGGTCAGCCCTGTTGTAAGCATCCATTTCGTTTTAAGGGATTGGTTTTTTATCAGTGTTTTCAGCTTCATCCGCGCACCACATATCCTACACCGCGGACTGTTTCAATATACGGGGGTTCATCAGTCAGCAGTTTTGTGCGTAAGTGGCGGATGTATACGTCCACTACATTCGTTTCCACTTCCGTATCATAGCCCCACACCGCCTCCAATATAAGCTCACGCGTACATACCTTATTTTTATGCTCTACTAACAGCTTTAGTAAATCATACTCTGTGCGGGTTAACTCCAGTTTTTTTTCCTCGAATTGTACCTCGTAGGCTGTCGGGTCGATCGTAAGATTCCGGACTGTTAGTTTATCATCGATCGGCATTTTCGGCTCCAACCGTCGAAAGATAGTCCGAATGCGCGCCAGCAGCTCCTCAATTGCAAAAGGCTTTACGATATAGTCGTCCGCTCCCGAATCAAGCCCTGCTACCCGGTCCATTACTGCGTCACGAGCCGTCAGCAAAATGATCGGCACATCCGATTCTTTTCGAATTCTTCTGCACAGCTCAATACCGTTCAGTCCAGGAAGCATTACGTCTAATAAAAGACAATCAAACGGCTCACGAAGTGCCGCGTCCAGTCCCTCTCTTCCATCATAGCAAACCGTCACTTCAAACTGTTCATGTCGAAGCTCCAGCTCTAAAAAACGAGCAATACTTTTCTCATCTTCTACTATTAATATTTTTCTCACAAAAACCTCTTCCTTCACAAAAAAATATTTACAGCTCCATCACTTCGGTCAAATAAAGCAAGTCACCTTAGATTAACACATCACAAAAGGCTATGTGTTAAGGATAACTTAACACATAGCCTCTTGAGTGACGCAACCAGAAGGTGTACTCAGCCTGTCTTGAAAACGCTTGCCAGACAAGGCGCGCCGACGAGCGAAGACGCGAATAGAACCTAAGTTCATGAGCGAATCGCCTTTTATTTGCGACAAAAGCGTAGCGACAGGAGCAGACGAGCGAGGCAAGCAACGCTGGATGAAAGCGTTTGTCAACTGGCTGGGACAGTCTTTAGGAAGACTGTCCTTTTCATTGCAACCGTTTAACCGCTTCATAAAGCTCTTCATTTGTCGGCACCTGCAAATACAAGCGCGCTCTGACAATGCGGATTAATCCATCCTCAATAAGCGCATCAGCATACTCTTTTTGATGTTCTGCAGCATGGATAGCTTGCAGTTCATCCTGCATATCATACCCTTCATTAAAAACAATCAGCGCCTGATGCAGTTCCTGTTCATTCAGCAGAAATGCTTCAGCGGCCGCAGCTAGCTGTTCATTAAATATATCCAG
>DEQA01000190.1:0-1204 GCA_002359075.1 Planococcaceae bacterium UBA3378 | reverse complement strand
AAGCTAATAACCGCTGTACTGACATTCGGGATATTTAAGCCAATGCCACAGCCGATAAGTAAGCCGATCATACTGCCGGCTATACTGGCCGCAGTTTTAGAGACTGTTTTAAACAGCTGGGCAGGTGACATCTCCTCTTTGATCGTCCGGTTAATATCATCCCTTGCCATTACTCCTGTAACGAGGGCCTCTGTTACCACGGCAGCCTGCAGCGCCCCGGTCGTCCTTTTCTGCATGTTAGAACTGTATATAACTTTTTTGGCAGCCTTTTCAGCTACTTTTTTTACGATGGCCTTATCCCGGTTTTTCCTTACTCCACCCGTATCACCCGACTGCCACGTCTTATTATTATTCACCAGTAAGTCCTGCACAGGAATAAGTTGTTCCACAAATTCCTCCCCTATAACAGCCAGCCCCGTCATGACCGCATTTTCCAGCGCCTCTTCCCGAGAAGCGCCATTCCACTTGCTTTGGGCAAATGCCAGAGCGATACTCATGCCAATCGTTTCTTTTTCAAAGAAAACACGGCCCTGTCCATCTATCATTAAATGGCGGATATTGCCCGACTTTGCCATATGCCGCGCTTGTATATACGTAAACGCACCCTGTTTGAGCGAACTTAATTCAGTAAAATATAAGGACACGCGTTCAAACTGTTCAAAAGGAACTTCAACGTAAAATTCCTTATCGCCCTGCAACATCGCAAGCTCTGCCTCGCATACAGCGATCGTTTCTTCAGCTGTTGGGCAGTATATATTATGAATAAGCTGACCTTCTTGAAGACGGTATAATGTTTTTTCCATTTGTAATCCTCCATTTTTCAGTCTACACTATCATAATTATTTGCACTGCTGCTGTACAGGTCTTTATAACAATTAAAAAGGATAACCCGCTTAAAGCGAGGTATCCCTTCTTTTTATTACTTTCCGCTAAACTCCGGCGATCTTTTTTCAACAAATGCTTTGATTCCCTCTAAATGATCCGTTGTATGACGCATCGCCGTCTGTCCTTTCGCTTCTCCGTCAAGAATAGCCTCAAGCTCTGTCAGTTTTGCATTATGCAGTATTTTTTTAGTCTCCAGCATCGCAGCGATTGGGGAAGCGAGCAGTTTCCCAACAATCTGGTCGACTGTTGCTGCCGAGGTACCGCTTGGGACGTTATAGTCAATCAAACCGAGGGCCATTGCCTCTTCCCCGTTTAGTAC
>DEQA01000081.1 GCA_002359075.1 Planococcaceae bacterium UBA3378 | reverse complement strand
TCAAGCTCCAGCCGCATTTTCTCCGTTTCATGGGACATAATTTGCAGACGCTGTTCCTCCAGTAAAAATTCTTTTTCCGCTAATTGAATTTGCAGCTTCGTCTGTGACCTCTTATGGACCGTATAAATAGCCATAAGCGGGATTGCCCCTCCGATTAAAATCGCAATAATCGGTATTAGTATCCACATATAGAACAACTCGCTTTCTGTATTTTTGAAATAGCAGTGAAGCTCAAATGCCCACCTGTTTTTCTTTCTACCTCTATAACAAAATTATCCACTATCTTCTCTATTCATTCAATAACTTTATCCTATATTTTCCTTATAATAAAATGCAGGCCTATAATCCCTGAAATCAGGATAAACCATCCTCTTTCTTTTTTATACTTATTTTCACTATTCGGTTTGGCGTATGCTCCCTATTACAAAAAGAGCAGTAGGCAGGTACTATATTCACACCTGTCCACTGCTCTTTTTATAGGCTTCCTAACTTTCCTTTTTTAGTTCGATTAGCATCTGCTTTGATTGCTCGAGCTCCAGGCGCATTTTTTCCGTTTCCTTATCAAACGTTTGAAGGCGCAGCTTTTCGAGTTCAATTTCTTGCTTTAGACGCTTTAACTCAATACTTTTATTTTTTGTCACCATATCTGCAAGTATGGCTACGATTGCAATTAGTCCAATTGCTGTCCACATGTTTTCTCCACTCCTCCGCCCTTTACATCGGTATCATACCATAAATTTGTATATTTTTAGGAATTAATAAACAAAAAAAGCCTTTCTAAAAGTATTACCTTTCAGAAAGGACCCATCATTTGATAACTGGTTATGAGAAAAGCAAAAGGGACGCCTAAAAATGAATTTTAGACGCCCCACCAGTATCCGGAAATTAAACTAACTCTTCGCCGAACCAAAGAGCGATTTCACGCTCTGCAGAAGCAAGAGAGTCAGAACCGTGGATCACATTGTGAGATACAGTTACTGCATAGTCACCGCGGATTGTGCCTGGTTGAGATTCAGATGGTTTTGTAGCACCGATCATGATACGAGCTAGAGAGATGACAGATTCGCCTTCCCATACCATCGCAAATACAGGACCTGAAGTGATGAATTCTACTAATTCACCGAAGAATGGACGCTCACTATGTTCAGCATAGTGTTTTTCTGCTAGATCACGTGATACGTTCATTAATTTAGCACCGCGCATTGTGAAACCGCGACGCTCAAAACGATCGATGATGTCACCGATTACTTGACGATCAACACCGTCTGGCTTAACCATTAGGAAAGTTTTTTCGATAGCCATTATTTTAACACTCCTTTAAATTGAATACAGGTTTTTTTCACCTACCGATAAATATTAACAAAATAACATAACCGGCGCAAGCAATACCTAGAATTTACGTTTCCCCATAAATAGGGCGATATCACGTAATTTCTTTTTCATTGGATGTGGAGGCAATGCCTCTACTTCCTTCAATGCTTTTTTTAAATACTTATTGCTGATTTTTGCCGCTTCCAAAATTGCATCCGACTTACGGACAAGCTTTAGCAATTCCTTCCGGTCGCTCTCAGTCAGTGTTCCCTCGATCACTTTGTCGATATACGGACGGACATGCGGATCATCTTTTAACAGCAGCGCTGGCAGTGTAATATTCCCTTGCAGCAAATCACTGCCGGCCGGTTTTCCTAATTCCTTATCAGTAGCAGTGAAATCGAGAATATCATCAACGATTTGGAAGCTCATGCCGACAAAATAGCCATATCGCTTCAATCGGCGGACATTTTCCGGTTCCACTCCTCCAACAATCGCCCCAAGCTCACAGCTGGATTCAATCAGGAGCGCTGTTTTTCGTTTAATCCGGCGGAAGTAATCCTTGATATTTTGATCCAACCGAAACTTATCTTCGATTTGGATGACCTCTCCGTTTACGATTTCCACCATCGTCCGTGCTAATATTTGATGAACTCTTGGATGTTCGATGACCGTAACATGCTCAAGCGCACGGGCAAAAATAAAGTCGCCCGTATACATGGCTACACGATTGTTCCACTGCGCTTTTACCGTACGTTCCCCTCTTCGCATTTCTGAGTCATCAATGACATCATCATGGACAAGTGATGCCATATGTATCAGTTCAAGCGGGACAGCGATATGCTTTACGCGGTCGATCTCATATCGGCCCATTTTTGCGCTTAGTAGTACAAATACAGGACGTATCCGCTTCCCACCCGCTTGAAGGAGATGAAGGGAAGCGTCGTTTAACAAGTGTGAAGACGAGTTCAACGCTGTTTCTAATTCTTTTTCGATGACTTCTATGTCTGATTTCAGGTCAGCATAGAGCAACTTCAACTTCATCTTTTCCACGCGAACAAACCTTCTCCCGCTAAATTTCTTTTTTAAAGCCCATATGCATCGCTGCTGCCCCGCCGCTATAGCCTTTATATGTTACTCTTTCAAAGCCGGCCTCCCGGAACATGGCAGCCAGCTTCTTCATACCCGGGAATTCATGCGCTGATTCCTGCAGCCAAGAGTATTCTTTATAGCTTTTAGCAAACAATTTGCCAAACATCGGCAT
>DEQA01000057.1 GCA_002359075.1 Planococcaceae bacterium UBA3378 | reverse complement strand
CGACTTCCTTGGACACCAGGAAACCGGAAACAAAGTGTTACATGCCATCGAGCAGACACTCGCAAGCGGCGTGAAAACAGGCGATATCGGTGGTACCTCGACACTTGCGGAAGTGAAAAACAGCATCCTGCAGCACTTACAGCATTCCTAGAAGAAGAAAGCTGTCCAGAAAGCCGGCAATTTTTGGACAGCTCTGTTATAATTAATAAGTATCCACTAAAAAGTATTACTCCTTTCATCGTCCCATCAAAATGTTATTACCTACGTCGTAAAGAGTCGGGTTTTCGCCTATGCTCTTTGCTATCACTTCATCATGAGACGCTCAAGCCCATGAAAGGGACGACATCGTGCGGCTTTTTCATACAATCGTTATGTCGGCTATTACAGCCTTCTTTTTTCTCGATCTATTAGGCTGCGGCTATATGGAATACGGCTTTCCTTGAAAGCACGGACAGGGTAAGGAGCAAATGCATATCCACCTGGAAGAAACATATTAGGAAACCTTTAATCTTGAGTTCATTCGCTTTGCTTTACTGCGCGGAGGAAATTACTATACGTATGCAATATCTGATCAAACGGATGTAACCTTCTATGTAGAGACCTCTGACATATCGGTAACGGTTGCGTATCGACATACCTATTGGCAGAAGGAAGACAACCGTTTTATATTGCCGCCAATTTGGGGATATTATAAACAACTGACTTCCGGTTCGTTACCATTACATGTTGAAATGCTGCAGAGAATAGAAGGGACAGCGGATCAGGAGAAGCTAAAAGAACATGTGCTGTGGCATATCAGTTTTCAGCTGCCCTATGAAATCACGATGGACAATAGCACAATCAAGATTGAAAAGGCTTACAATACATGCAGGCACTAAAAAAAGGAAAACATTCGGTTTGCGTCCTGCACGATCTATTTTATCAACCGTATCCTTCATGTACCGGAAGAAAAGATGGATCATGTTATATCTGTTCAAGACTTGGAGCAGTATGTAACCATTCCGGAGGAAATACAATAAAAAATAATAAATGGGTGAGGGAAGATGTCATGAAGAAATTTGGTTTCATTTTACTGTTGAGTGTCATGCTCGTTGCCTGCTCAGATGAAGACAGTCTGGGCAGCCAGAAGGTACAGGCGGATCAGGATGAGGCAACGGTCATTAAGCAGATCGGCAAGCTTTATTTCCCTGATGGACACGGAGATGTACAGTTTATTTTTGAACGGGATGCTGTTGATATCCAGGTGTTTGCCGAGAATCTTTCTACTGAGCAGACGTATACAATTACGCTTGAAAAGGCAGATGGCGGTGTTACATTTGGGCCGAAGGAAAATGTGCGGATTACAGCCGGCAAAATCATCGGCGAGACATCCTTCCGCCCGAATGCCAACGGGGAGCTGTTCGTCTCGATGATGAATCCGAACAGGATGTTTGAAGGGGAGGAAGAGATGCGTGTCATCGTCCAGTCCGAAAAAGATGCCGAGAATTCCATGCAATCTAAGCCGTTCATCCTGCAGCCGAGAAAGTAACAGACACCAGGAAAACAGGATGTAAGTACATGAAACGAAGTTTATGATGTTCTGATTTGGTCAATAGATAAAGAACCAATGAAAAAGGAAGTGTTCTTATGAAACAAATTTATGACCAATTAGAAAGCTTCTTACAGCAAATGAAGGATAAGCCCGACCATCCGCATGCATATTCGCACCTTTATAAAATATGGATGGACCCGCCCGTCAATACATTCAACATTACACTTCACTATTTAACAACAGACGGTGAGGAATTAGAAGGGGAAGACTACACGCCAATCCGCGTCGTTACAAGCGGCTACGAGGAGAAATTGATCGAGCCTAAATTCAAACGCGCCATGCTCGATATTTTCCAGAAACTGTACCATGACGGACATCACCATTTCTCCCGCCCGACATACGTATCATTCGATGATGACCCAGCCATGTATCATGTACAATCATTAGATAACGAAGAGAAGAAACCAGGCAGCTACTAGAGCTGTCTTTTTCTTTTGCCGAAAAGTTCTTTACTTACAAAAAATAGGCAATATGACGGATGTTTATTACTTGCTGTTTATATAAAATAAAGCAGGTTTTAGCTCTATCACATAGATCCTGCTTCCATTCATACAGCAATAGGATGCATTGAATCAGTTGAAGGAAGAACGATACTACAAGCCAAGGTGTATTTTTATCACCTCATCCAGTACGTGGTAATTCGGACTTGATACGGTTCTTATTACTACTTGGTTTACTAGTGGTTATTTTAATAAATATAATTGGAAAACTCCTATATAAAGGATGAGGATTTTGAAGAAAATAGGAAAGCCTATTCTAATAGGTGTATTGTTAATCTTCGCAGGTTATATAACAAGGAGGCGAGTGCACTGGATAAAGACTCCTTTATGGATGAATTCTTGAACTATTTTCCGGAATATAAAGTGGATGTTGAACAACATTTAATAGATTATGAGGAACTCCTGCTTCATGTTTTTATAGGAGCCACCCTTAATGAGAAAATGATCATGCTATTAAATGATGAAATTAAATACAAAAGTGATTTGAAAAAGATGTTTCAATTATTAGAAGACATGGCCAGTAAAGGAAACCCGGATATAAAAGAATTGTTATCCTTAACCATATTAGAACGATTAGGAGATGACAAGATCCTCCTGAAAAAATCATATAAATACATGGGGGAAAAAACTAAGGAAGTCTCTTGTTCAATAGAAAGTTTTTGGGGAAGACTTTAACTTATAGTAGGTTAAAATAACAATTATAAATTTATATAAACTTACATTTATTGTTAACACATTAAATTTCCACTTGGGAGACTGGCAATGTTTTTGTGTAAATGACTTTTCAGTTCTTTCAGGTAGAAAGTAACTTTTGCTTCCAAATTTCGTGCTAGTGAATCTAAATAAAAAGATTAGTTACCGCAAAATGGTATATTTATGACAATTAAAATAAGAAGAACTTATTGAGTGTGTAGTCTATTGTTCTACTTTCAAGCCAATGAGGAAAGCTTCCTCGTTGGCTATTTTCAATAAATTTAACGCTATGACGAGCACTCTCTGATGCACGCTGCAGCAGCCTGGATACATGCATGTTCCTATTCCTCTGCCCTGATGCGCGATGATGTGAAAAATCCGTTTATAGCGAGGATATTAAGGAAGTTGAATTAGAGAAGAAAGCGGTAGACAGGTTAGAACCTGCACAATCTATCGGCTAAATTAGAGAGGGCAGCTGAAAAATGAATTTTATAAAAATCCTCTATTTAGTGTTTACAATATATGCAATCACTTATTTGATTCGTTTATTCTTTTATTTAAAAAAGGTAAAAGTGAATAAGGAGAGCTACTTACTATTAAAGAGAAAAATTGATTTTTCCATTTTCCTGATAATCATGATTGTAATAGGCAGTGTGCTGATCTATATGTTCGGCTAGAGAGCTATAGAAAATACAAATAAGTGGGAGGGAAATCATGTCAGATCTAATTTTCACAACGACTGCTTTTGGCATAGGCGCCATCGTTTCTTTATTGCTGCTTTTTCATTTTTTGAAGAATAAAAGACAACATAAAGACTTTTTATTAGGTGTATTTTCATTTTGTGTATTATCTATTTTTTCTTTATATGGGTTTTATTTGTCTTTGGTGGATACGATAGATTTAGCAAAAGGTGATATAGCCTCTACTAGTGGCAAATGTGAAATATTTATATCGGAAGATGTAGGTGGCCGATTTGGCACGTCGAATATTCTTCAAGTGAATGTAAATGATGTGTTGGCAGAAGGAGACCCAGAGGATTTTCCCGATTTAGAGGAAGGTATATTCAATTGTACCATTGAGTATACAAGAAAAACGCAAAGCTTATTAACTATTGAAATTGAGTGAATTAATCTTTAAGTCATTGGCGGAGTTACCAGCTGGAGCATTAAAAGGCTCGGTAGGGGATCACTTTGTTACATAATCGAGAAACAATCTTACTGTTTTAAAGACTATCAAGTTTTGTATTCTTACTAATGTGGTTATTTGGGAATTCTGTGTTTAGTAAGAAGGATTCCCTTTATTAAATAATTGTTTTAGTTTGTGGGTCTTCACCATAAGTTGGGGATGACAAGCTCGTATGATAACGAGTTGATTGGAGTGGCGGCTGGCGACTCCTTGGGGATCAGCACGCGCGTAAAATCCAATGATTACGGGGCTTATCCCCGAAATCATTTAGTTGG
>DEQA01000250.1 GCA_002359075.1 Planococcaceae bacterium UBA3378 | reverse complement strand
GTGTACAAGAACGAAAAAATGTGGTTCTTCTCATTATTCTACTTCGTTACGTTTGGTGCATTTGTGGCTTTCACTGTATTTTTACCAAACTTTTTAGTTTCAAATTTTGGTTTTGACAAAGTGAATGCCGGAATCATGACAGCTGTCTTTATCATACTTGCTACTTGCTGTCGTACATTAGGTGGTTACCTGGGAGATAAATTCGATTCATTAAAACTATTAATGGCTGTATTTATCGGAATCATCTTAGGTGCTTTAATATTATCAGCATCACCAAATATGGCTATATTTATTACTGGTATTATGATCATTGGATTTGCTTGCGGAATTGGAAACGGCGTTGTCTTTAAGCTTGTACCAATGTTCTTTTTAGAACAATCAGGTATTGTAAACGGGATCGTTTCCATGATGGGCGGTCTTGGAGGATTCTTCCCGCCGCTTGTGCTATCGTCCATTCATTCAGCTACAGGAAGCTACTCTCTAGGCTTTACAACATTAGCAATAGTTTCAGTTATCAACTTATTATTAGTACTGAGACTAAATAAACAAAACAAACCAACGAACAACAATAATGCAAGACATGCTAATAATTTAGATTTTTCACGATGATTATCAAGTTTGTAACAATCAAAAAATATTCCTATCTATTAAGCAAACGGTAGCAATAATAAAAAAATGGTAAGCGGCTTGAGCTCAAAATTTTATGAGCTTAAGCCGTTTATTTTTTGTACCGGTAATGATGATATCTATTAATCATCATTTCATTAGATTAGTCTACACTTCCTGTCATTTCAGACGGCTTTTTTCTGATACTTCACCTTCTTCAAAAACTCACTCATCCCTTTGAGTAACCCAATCCCCGTGTTCAGCTCAACCTAGTCTACTCTAAAGAAGCGCCTCTTCTCCTTTGAACTGAATTTTTCATCTGCATCATAATCTATATTAAAAAACTATATTTCAGAATACTCACTATTCTTTAACTCCTCATTATGGAAGAATTATAGTATCCTCTATTTATAGCAATTACTATTTTAAAGGTAGAGGCTGAAAAGCATGAATGAAGCCGGTATCTTACTAATCCTATTGGAGGCAGAAATGAATCAAACACTATTGGAACAACTGAACAAGTGGCACGAAGAAGACGAGCATCAGAAAATTGTGGATTTGCTGATAGCTATCCCTGATGAAGAACGGGACTATGAAACGGTAAGTCGTCTTGCTAGAGCTTATAATAATTTGGGGCTTTATGAGGAAGGGCTCTCTCAATTTGATAAAATTTCTGAGGCCGGCAAACAAGATCCTCTCTGGCATTATCGGGTAGGCTTTGCGCTTTATTATTTAAAGCGCTTTGAGGAAGCGGCGGAGGCCTTCCGCAAATCTGACCAATTAGAGCCTGATAATCAAACTACGACGTATTTTTTAAAAGAGAGTATTCAAAAGGCGGAGAAGCTGAAAAGAGAAGAACTCCGTCTTGCCAACAAGAAAGCTTCCTTGGAACGCGGCGGTTCGGTAACAGAGAAGGTTCCTTTTTCCGATATGTTTTTAGCTGATTTCTGGGAAGACAGCGAGTATGCAAGAGAAGCTTATCAATCCGAACCACCTACGGATGAACTGATTGATTCGATTGAACAAGAGCTTGGTTACACGCTTCCAGCCTCTTATATTCAGCTGATGAAGCATCAGAACGGCGGAGTGCCGAAGAACACCAACTTTCCAACACAGGAACCGACTTCCTGGGCAGAGGATCATATTGCTATTACAGGAATTATGGGAATTGGCCGCGAGAAAAGCTATTCACTGTGCGGGGATATGGGCAGCCTATTTATGATTGAGGAATGGGGATATCCTGACATCGGCGTAGTGATTTGTGATTGTCCTTCAGCAGGCCATGATGTCGTCATGCTGGACTACCGGGCATGCGGTAAAGATGGTGAACCTGAAGTCATTCACGTCGATCAAGAAGATGATTATGAGATTACCTTTCTAGCCGATAATTTTGAGGAGTTTATCAAAGGCTTGGTGAATGATGATCAATATGATACGTCTGAAGAAGACAAAAAAGAAGCACTGGATAAAGTCGCACACGGTACATTTTCTCCGCTGCTGGAGAAGCTGTGCTCACAGGTAACAGAAGTGGAACATATCGAACAGAAAATCCGCAGTATATGTACACGGATTGTTGAGGAAAAAGGCTATTTTTCTTTTCATGCAGATGAATTATCGTATGTCATGTATGATGTACAGTTTTGGTTATATACAAAGTCATATCCAGACACCAGCCGCGATCAATATTTGGAAGCCTACCAGAACATCATTGCTTTTGGCGGAGAATTCGGCCAACGCGGATATGCACCTTCCTTTATTACCGACTGGCTTGATGCCCGCATGAAAGAGGACCGGATCATACAGGATCAAGGGCTTATCCGGTTTACCAATTCGTATACAGAGGAAGTCATCACTAAGTTAAAAGAAGCCTAATCGCAGTAAGAGCCTGCTTCTAAGGCAGGCTCTTCTTCTTATAATTTGCTCCGGCTCACCATTATCGTAGTTATAGCCGCAGAGAGATAAATGCATTAGCTCGAATAAAGGGAACAATATGTGTTTGCAAAGTTCCCTGCGAGCAAATCTTCTTTTCGAATATAGAACTGCAATTCTCCAGCATCCCACCAGCAGAATCCAACATCCTGATCGGAGTCCAGTGCGAGGAGCAATAATGTATCCTTCACTTCCCGCTTCGCTTTATCGGAATCGCCTTTAAAATGATCAGTAATCTGTGCCAATGCTGATTCCGTTGAATAGTTATAATCTTTGCCGGTCAACAGATGCAGAGCTGCTTCATATTCGCAGTCTCCGTGCTGGGTTGAGGGATAACCGAACATTACTGCCAAATCATTCGAGTTCTCATCGTTCAACTCGAAGCATAGCTCTTCGTATTGTTCATAGTCGTGCTCATCGTCTTCTACCGTTTCATAATCTACATAGCCATAATTGGGCGGTTCCATCGTTGATCTAGCACTTATCCGGTATCCGGTAAACTCACTCTCAAGAGCAGTCACTTCAGGCGAAAGGAAACGTTTAGCTTCCTGAATCTGGTCTTCCGATAGATAGATCACCTTGTGCTCGATTCCATATGCGGGTTCATCCACTCCTACGAAAAAGTACAATATGCCTTTCACAGGCAGCAGTGCTGATACATCATGAGGAATTAACTCATGCAAACACAGCTGGGCCAAAAACGTCATCGGAGTACCCTCCGAATTCACCGGCCATTCTATCATAGCAGGCAGATCCGGATCTCCTCCTATACGCGATGGGCATATTTCATTGTATGTCTCAATCTTATTCTTCGATAAGCGAATGCCTTGACGTACAGTCGCTGTTAAATATTTCATCGCGTGTTCAAACTGATACTTTTGAACGATCCGCTCGAGTTTATGTTGATTATTTTTACTTAGCAATCCGTACACCTTCCTTTATACCTATAGAACCGGGCTTACTCAATATCTGATTCATCGGTATCCACCTCTTCCTTCAACTTCCACCAACCCGCGGCAGGAAGCAGTATTGAACGTATCTATTTATGATGGAAAAAAGCTGTGTTAAAAGTCCATTTGATTTTTAACACAGCCGCTATTATCACTTTAGTTTTTCGTTATTTTACTACTTTGAAGAATAATTAATAATCATGGCTTCCCTCGTACCCTCGTCGTAAGCAATCCACAACTCATCCCCCGCCGTTACACCATATACGGGTTCGATTGTTTGTTTAATATGGTAGGTCACTCCATCTTTTTCTACGGTAATAGCAGCTACCGGGCGTTCTCCATACGTCCCGCTAAAATGAACGGAGAGAACTTTAGCCGCCCCCTGCTTACCTTGAAGTAATCGGGTTTCCTTTTGCAAATCTTCTTTTTTCATAGCGACCGGAATCACTGTGCCCACATTCACGGACATGTTTTCTGGCACAAAGAGACTATTCACTTTCCGGATCCGGTCCGTGCCGTTAGAAATGATGACTTCCAAAAGCATAAGCTGCTTGTTATCTATCACTATTGGCATTTTCTGCACATGGATTACTTCACCTTGCAGGGACAGTTGATCCGATGCCTTTTCTATATTTATAGTTCCATAGCTTAAAATTCTCGCCATTCCCTGAATCAAAATCAGGTTCGCCCGTTTCCCGGTGCGATATTCAAATCCCAAAGACTGCACGACCGGTATTGTATAAACGCGTCCCTCGGCTGTGAAGTGAAGCTGAAGAGCCTGTCCCCGTTTTATACTTCCATAATGTTCGATATGGGTAAGGACTGCATCTTTAATAACTGCTGGTTTAGTCTCCTGCTCCACATATTTAAGGTCCTCTTCTGTGATGAACACAGCCTTATGTTTCTTTCGGTTGTAGCTGATCATGACGGTATCACCGATTTGAATAGGATTCAGATAGGAGATGACTTGCTTGATTTCAACCTCTTTCCTTTGTCCTTCATCCTCAAACTGAACAGTAAACCGTACCTGTGGCCTTTCATTCACATATAAACCCGTTTCTTCCATATTCTTAATCCTGCCCAGAATATGCTGGCCATCTCTTATTTTTTTCTTACTTGCGTTCGCATACAAGCGAGGAGCAAATGCGATGCTTATGAATGAAACCAGTGTGATGAAGACCCAAATCGCCCAATTTATAACAAGCGCTCCACCTTGCTTTATATAATTCCAAAAGCTTTGAATCGAGACTTTATTTTTCGCTTCAGTAAGCATCCATTTCTCAACCTGATCGCTTGAAAGAACCTTAGCCTGCTGAATTCCCATATCAAGATAGCCTGCTGTAATGTCCCCACCGCGATAGTAAAGGACATCACTGTCTGTTTGCTTATAAAATTCAGTCTCGTCATTTTTTAAGTTCTCGTAGGACAACTGCTCTAAAAGAACATTGGCATCTTGAAACTCTCCGGATTTCTCATTGAATACATATCCGGTCACAGTTCCTTCTAATTCATCTTCCGCAGTAGATCCTGCGATCAGAACCTCCTCATCATTCAGCAAGAAGACACGGGCTTGATAAACCGGCTTAGGCGTAGGAACGGGATTTCCCCAATGATTCTCGTTAGCGTTATAAAATGAGGCTTCTTCAGGATAATTCCCATTCTCGCGTACCAACTTGCCGTTGTTGAAACCGAAGACTTCAGCGAATTGAGCGCCAGCCCGATCCTGTGCAGCAAATGTCCCTTCATCCTCATTCTGCAGCAGTACGGATAATTCACCATTTTCATCTAAAATTCCGCTCACTAATGCTGTTCTATTATCCTTTAGAGCCACCGAAAATAAGGGTACTGCTTTGTCGTTCTTAAAGCTCCCATGCACTTCATTTATTCGAATAGGCCTTGCGGGAAGCAAATCCTGTTCGCCTAAATTCACTTTATCCAGCTTTCCGTCCTTCACCTGAGCTACAAACAGTGCATTATCTGGTGTTTCCCCGGCTATGATGAGTCTGCCGCGCCAGGAATAAACATTTGAGCTCCAGGAGGATTTAAGGTGCATCGTTCCCTGAGCCAGCTCTTCAACCATACCTGTTGAGTGGAAGTAATTGATTTGCAGCCCATAAGAATCATCGTAAGTTGGGATAATGATTCCATCTTGCTGATAAGCCGCGGGTCCCAACCCGGCTATGAAATCGGTATGTACAGTAGTATCATCAATTAAGATTTCCTTATCGGTATCAAAAAAATAAACATCGTATTGCTCTCCAACCGGGTGTTTTGCTAAGCCAATGAGCTGCTTTCCCCCATCCAGCATATAAACATTCTCAAAGGACGGTTGATACTCGTCAATATATTCCTTATAATCATTCCACAGGAAATAACTTAACAATATTACCGGAATGAAAAACAGCAAATTCCCGAGAGATGCCGCTCGCATTATTTTCATCTTGTTTTTCTCCCTTTACATTATGTAAACCTCATAAATTTGTTATTCCATACACAGAAAGATGATGTCTATCCGATAATAGAGACCACATTTCCATCTTGGTCCTTGATGTATGTTTTAACGACTTGAAGTTATAAGTTTTTATAAGAAGACCTCTTTTATACTGTTTAAATATGGGTATCCCACGATTTTATTTCTTCACGCTTGAAACGTATTTCATGGCTATACCTGAAAGTACCTTTAATTATTTTTTCATGTTCTTTAGAATATTGGGAAATTAAATATTCTACCAATGTAAGTTTCCCCCATCCTGATAAACGAATCTTTACTTAACCGATTTACACTATATCATTATTTGGTAATGCCCGGCATCCTACCCTAAATGCCTAATTTTTTCAGCTAAAGATGTAAGGTCTCTCTTCAGCTCTGGATAATAACTTACATCTTTCATAGAAAAAAGCCGTGACTTCTTCCCTATCTCCTTGAAATTCTTACACTCTAAAATTTTGGAAGTCCCTTTTGGTCTTCTGTATAAAGGTAAGAATCGAGATGGCCAGCAGCTGAAGTTCCAAGTATAGTTACGCCAAATCAGAAACTAACTAATACACCTTTTTAATCAGCCTTGTTATAGATTTCATATCTGTTAGAAGCTACTAATTTAGCTTCTTCTTTTGAACAAGCTCCGTACTTTTCAAAATTTTTTCTGCCTTCCGACAAGGTCATATGATTAGGTCCACTATACTGGCTTGGATTATTGTTACCATCATCCTCCCAGAAGCAAACTGGGCAAATATCATATTCCCCCCGTTGTACCAATGTTTCATAATTACAGCAGGGACAAGATAATAATTTTTCTACATAGCCTTCAACCTCAATATTGTTCCCTACTATTTTTGAGACGATTTTAGATAAATATTCATTAGGAATTCCGTAGAAACTATCTTCTGCACCTATAAGTAACAATTGATTATAACGGGAGTCCATTACGTCATTTATCGGTTCATCTGAATTCAATAGTTCATGCTGCAACGACTTTGAGAAAAAATGAAATTCAGGATCCTGTTCATCTATTCCCCAAGTGTTCAATATCAATGCCTCACGTTCATCCCTCGTTAGTTTAGTAATATCATTTTCTATGATAATCTTTATAGCTTCCTTCCTTAACATCATATCACCCCGATCCATATTCTCTTCGTTGCGAAATCTTACTTAACAGCAAATCTCTTCTATCAAAAACCCTTTTTTCTCATACATTCATTCCGTAGTACTGTTTATAGTTATTGATCATTTCACACTTTGAAAAGATAACAAAATCAGTATCTTTACGTTTCCTTGGATCATTCATTTCCTGAATTGCTTCTTTATTTGCTATAGTCATTAGATAATCGATTGTACTATCAAACCCTGCACCGCATAAGAGCTGGACATCAATATAACAGCTAGTATCAAAGTTCTTTTGC
>DEQA01000243.1 GCA_002359075.1 Planococcaceae bacterium UBA3378 | reverse complement strand
TTCCAATAGTAAGGGGCAAGTTCCTTCGGGAACTCTTTACGTATGTAGCGCGAACTAACGGTTTTAAAACTATTGATGATTTTGGATAACTGAATTTGTGGGGGTGCATCAAACAAAAAAAGAAGATATTGCGAAAGCCAATGATTTTATTCAGCGTTTCGATCAATTGCTCAAGCAGGCAAAGACAATTGATTAATAAGCCTCTGCCCCGTCGGAGCAAACATTTTATAATGAGTAGACCACTCACGGGATTTTCCCCTGGAAGTGGTTTTTATTGTTTATGGGATGAAAATGGATTGATCTGAAAGAAGAAAATAAATGAACGTTAATTTTCCTGAGAAAAATGGATAGAATAAACGAAAAAAAGCAGGTGATTGTATGGAGACAATCGTAAAGGTTCAGCGGCTCATAATTGAAAATATGAAAAATGTTGAATTTGGGCAAATTCAAGTTCAGGCTGATTTTGAGACGCTTACTCGATCTAATGTCGTTGGACTGTATGGACAGAACGGTTCGGGAAAAACGACGGTCGTCAATGCATTCGAGCTGCTGAAAAGGCTTATTTCAAGCGGCGGCATCACAAAAAAATTGCCGCGTAACGATAAATACATTATTCATTCAGGAAATGAGCGGGCAAAGCTGACCTTTGACTTTCTAGTCCGTAATACAGCAGGAGAATTTTTTCTTCAATATCAAGTGGAGCTGGCAAGAGGGGAAGAACGGCTTTATCCTGTCTTTGAGCAGCTGTCTTACCGCGAAAATGTGCCCGGAAAGCGAAGGAAGGTTTTAGTGAAGAAGGATGAAATGCATCTGCAAATCCGCACACGCTCTTTAGAAGGAATGGATGAAAAAATCCGGATTTCGATGATGGTGACGAGTCATTTAGCCGAAAGGGAAAATGCATCCTTTATTTTTCATAAGGAGCTGAAACCTATCTTACAGGACCGTCTTGGTGATTTGGAATGGCAGCTGATTGAAAACATTGCAGTGGATTTTAATCGTGATCTGCTTGTTATTAATAATGCAGAAGTTGGTCTCATTCTGACGAAATATATCATGCCCTTTAGTGTTTATTTGGACAAGACACACGGCATGATCCCTTATGATCTATCAGGACCGGCACTGCTTCCTAAGCCGCTTTATGAAACGCTGGTACAGCTCATTAAGCAGACAAATGAGCTGCTGTCCGCTATCATCCCAAGTCTGACAATCGATATACAGGAAATTACAGAGCAGACGATGGATGATGGAAAACTTGGTGTGCGCTTTGAGTTTTTATCGAATCGGAACGGTCGTGTGCTTCCCCTTCGTACCGAATCAGAAGGGATTTTAAAAATTATTTCCATTTTGAGTGCTTTAATAGCTGTCTATAATAAACCGAATGCCTGTATTGTCATTGATGAACTGGATTCGGGCGTATTTGAGTATTTGCTTGGAGAGCTGCTGCGCATTATTGATGAGACAGGGCAGGGGCAGCTGTTCTTCACCTCGCATAACCTTCGATTATTAGAGGTGCTGCCGGCAAATAACTTATGGTTTACTACATCAAATGAGCAAAACCGGTATATTCAGCTAAAAGGTGTGAAATCACTGCACAATATAAGAGACGTTTATCTCCGGGCAATTCAGCTGGGAGGCCAGGAAGAAGAGATTTATAAGGAGACGAAAACATTCCACATTAAGCAGGCCTTCAGGAAGGCAGGGAAGCGGCATGAGTAAAAAGGTAGTACTCGTTATTGTGGAAGGGCAGACGGAGGAGCTGATCTTTTTTGATTTTCTTCAGGAGCGCTTCCGAGAGTTAGAAATCCGGATTGATGTGCAGTGCGGGGATGTCGTCAGTAATTGGAACCGGAAGCACGGTAACGTAGAATCGGCTATCGAGCATGTTATAGAAAACTATTTGAATACGTACCGGCTTATGCCGAGCGATTTACTGGCAGTTGTTCAATTTGCAGACACGGATGGCTGTTTTATCAATGATAAATTTATTCGGGTAGACCGAATCAAAGCAACGCGGACAAGGTATGGAAAGAACGGCATCTATGTCACCACAAAATTTAAAAAGCTGCAGATGATTGACCGGAATCAAGTGAAGGCGGAAAATATGAAGCTTCTGGCCGAAGACAGACACGCCACATGCAAAAGGCGGAAGATCCCTTATCGCCTTTACTACTTTTCCATCAACCTGGATCATGTTTTATGGGGAGAACAAAATGCAAAAGGGAATAGTAAATTGGAAAAAGCAGAAAACTTTCTTGCTCGGCTGGATATGCCGCTCGATCAATTTTTACGGCAATTTACTCCGGTAGAAGAGAAGAGTTCGTGGGAGGAAAATTGGCAAAACTCATGGGAAGTCATTGCAAAAGATTTGAACTCCCTTCAGCGCAGCACTAATATGCCGTTTGTCCTTTATTTCATTGATTCTTTAATGAAATAGAACGATCAATACAGAAGAAACGTCTATCTTTAGCTCCGTGACATAAAAGGCGGAGCTCCGAAAGATAGTAATGGCATCGGATATCAAAAGGAGACTGGTTTACAACAAGAGTGCACTGGGGTATTGCCATGTATGAACCCTTCTTAAAATACTTATATTGTAAGAAGAACGTGTGCTCGGGAGGTTGATCAGGAAATGGCAAACAACAATCATTCACTGAATTTCTGGTCCGGCATTTTATTTGGGCTGGGCTTGATTGCATTCTTCGATGAAGCTGTATTTCACCAATTGCTGCACTGGCACCACTTCTATGATAAATCCACCCCGGATATCGGACTCGTATCAGACGGCCTTTTCCATGCGTTCAGCTGGTTTGCAACGGTGATCGCCCTTTTTATGGTGGCCCATTTACGAAAACAGAAGGCATGGCACCGTACGCGCTGGATCGGTGCAGTTTTATTGGGAGCGGGGGTATTCCAGCTTTATGATGGTATTATTCAGCATAAAGTGTTCAAGCTTCACCAGATCCGCTACAATGTGGAGATTTTTTATTATGATTTTATTTGGAATATCAGCGCCGTTTTATTTATTATTATCGGTTTAGTGATTTTAAGAAGGAAGCAGGTGGTGACAACTTGATGGGAGAGTGGGTCAGTATTCTTCTTGTATTCGTTTCGATCGTGACCCCTTATATAATGGCGGCAGAAGTAAAAGGGAAATGGCCGGTCAGAAGAATTTTTTATTGGGCAATCGGTGCCGGCTGTATGGCGTTTTCCATTACAGGGACATTGGCGCAGGAAGCCCATCATCATTTTGTTGCTCATATGATTGTCCATTTACTGCTCGGCATGGCAGCCCCTCTGTTTTTTGTATTGGCAAAACCAGTTACATTGCTATTGCGAATAATGCCTGTAAAGACAGCACGCGGGATGATGAGGCTGTCCAAAACACGCTTTGCACGCTTTATCAATCACCCTATCACAGCCGCGGTGCTAAATATTGGCGGACTGTGGGTTCTTTATACAACAAATTTATATATGGCAATGCATATGTCTCTGGCCGTTCATTATATAGTCCATTTACATATTTTCCTTGCCGGCTATCTATTTACCCATGTCCTGCTCTCAGTTGATTTTAATCCACATAGAGCGCCATGGCTGCTCCGCTCGGGTGTGCTTATTTTCTCGATTGCGGCTCATAATATTTTAGCGAAATGGCTGTATGCCAATCCGCCCCATATGACGACTGCTGGGCAGGCAGAAGCAGGTGCCAAATGGATGTATTACGGAGGGGGAGTGGTGGAACTGATCATTATTTCCTTACTGTGCTATGAATGGTATACGAATATGCAAAAAGAAGCAAAACGCAACATGGAAGCAAGTGCATCATAAGCGTAATAAAAAGATAGGTAAAAGCCAAAGTCGGCAAGGGACTTTGGCTTTTAATCGTTTTAGTAGAAAAAGCGGAAGTATCTCATCCGGCAGACCATGCTTTTGGCTATTCTGCTGTCTGCCGAGAATCTACAGACAGCAGGAATGCAGTGAAGCTGTGACGCATATGGTAGTCGCAGAGGGGGAAATGTATGCAAATTCATGTAGTACAACCTGGTCAGACAATTTACGGCTTGGCCCAAGCGTATCGTACAACAGTGCAGGCGATTATTCAGACAAATGAATTGCAAAACCCAGATCGGCTCGTAGTAGGTCAGGCGTTGGTCATGCCTATATATGGAAGATTTTATTGGGTACAGCCAGGCGATAGTTTTTGGAGCATTGCTCAGCGCTTTGGTTTGAATGTAAATACGCTGGCACGGCTAAACGGTTTAAATATAAATGAGCCTTTGATGGTGGGAACACAGCTCTACATTCCACCGCCGGCAAAGACAACGGCTGAAACGCTGGCTTTTTTGGAACCGCGTGGTGATACCGTCAGCGCTGCTCTATTAGACCAGGTGGCCAAAGCCGGTCCTGTACTCACATATTTAAGTCTTTTTAGCCTGCAGGCAAGGAGGGATGGCAGCTTACAGCTCCCGCCGAGCAACGGGGTAGCAGCGGCAGCCGAACAGGCAGGAACATCGATCATGTTAGTGATCTCCAATCTTGAAGCGGGCGCCTTTAGTTCAGAACTGGGGAGGGATATTTTACAAAGTACCGCTGTTCAAGACCTTTTACTCGAAAATATTATTTCTTATGCAGAAGAGTTAGGTGATGTAAGCGCCGTGATGTTTGATTTTGAGCATCTTCCGGGAGATCAGCGATTAGCCTATAATCAGTTTTTACAACGGGCAGTTGAGCAAATGCATGAAGTGGATTTACTTGTAAGTGCAGCCTTGGCACCAAAGACGCGGGCAGACCAGCCAGGAGAATGGTTTGTTGCGCATGATTATGGTGCTATTGGCCAAATAGTCGACTTTGTTATGCTGATGACATATGAATGGGGCTATTCTGCCGGACCGCCAATGGCTGTATCGCCTATTAATGAGGTCGAACGCGTGCTGAATTATGCCCTTACAGAAATACCGGCCGATAAGATTATAATGGGCCAAAACCTGTACGGCTACGACTGGACACTGCCATTTGTACAGGGAGGAGAGTATGCCCGGGCAATCAGTCCGCAAGCGGCTATCCAGCTTGCTGTTAGGTATCAAACAAATATTCAATATGATACAAAAGCCCAGGCGCCTTTCTTCACGTATCAAGATGAGGAAGGCCGGGAACATATTGTATGGTTTGAGGATGCAAGGTCTATCCAGGCAAAGTTTGATCTTTTGAAAAGGCTGGGGCTTCGTGGAATAGGATATTGGAAGCTTGGGTTAGCCTTCCCGCAAAACTGGCTCCTTATTGAAGAGAATTTTAATGTAGTGAAATTAGAGGGCAGCTAATGGTACTGTAGCTGCCTTTCCTTTGTGGGGAAAAAGTAGCGAAGATAGGCCGCGAAACAACAGCATATGTACTGTTTTACTCAACTTAAGCTTTTCTTATGAATCTTTGCAGGAGAATAATAGAGTCTACTATAATTAATATAGTAAAAGAGTAAAGGGGGAAATGTAGTTGAAAATATTAAAGTTTCTGGCAGTAGTGTTATTAACATTCCAGCTTGTCAGTCCCGCAGCGGCTATGACAGGCAATAAAGGGGAACCAGCTAACTATCTTGCATTAGGTGACTCGCTTGCTGCCGGAATGATTGAAACAGGTGCTGTTGGAACAGGCTATGCGGATTATCTTGCCCAAACATTAGAGGAAGCAGAGCTGCTCGCATCCTATAATAAAGGGTTTGCGGTTCCTGGCTATACAACAGAGCAAGTATTGGATGAGCTAAATAAAGACGTAGAGAAACCCTCCTCTGAAACAGGAAAAAAGGTTTCCTTAATAGATGAGATCAAAAAGGCAGATGTGATCACCCTTAGTGTCGGAGCAAATGATGTTTTGAAAACTCTGAAGCAGGATGAATCCGGTAATATTAGCCTTAACTTTTCCGAAGTACAGCAGGCAATCGGGAAAATGGCCGGAAATTATGCACTCATTTTAAAGCGTATTACACAGCTTAATCCGACTGCTGATGTATTTGTGATGGGATATTATAATCCATTCCCGCATATGACAAAGCTTACAGAGCAATTAAATATGCTCGTAGGATTACTTGATAATAAAGTAAAGGGGATCGCTGAAGGTAACGGCGCGTACTTTGTAAAAGTGAGCGATGTTATAGCCGCTGATACGGCAGCCTATTTACCAAACCCCGAGAATATCCATCCGAGTGAGCAGGGCTATAAAGTGATTGCAGAGCAATTTGCAGCCCCGGTCCTGGAGTATGTGATGCTGACACCGCTTCCTGAAGTGAAGATAGACTTTACGGATATTCCAAAAGATAGTGAATCTTATAGCTATGCAGTAAAGGCCGCGGAGTATGGGCTCATGAGCGGTTATAAGGACGGG
>DEQA01000053.1 GCA_002359075.1 Planococcaceae bacterium UBA3378 | reverse complement strand
CCATTAGCTACAGCCGGGTTTGCTGTTTTCCGAGCCGGTGAAATCCCTTCGCCTACATTCTGGCTTGCAAGCATCGTCGGCTCTTCTGCAGTAGTTGCCTACGCCTTTCATTTAGGCTTTGGCGGGTTGCACTTTGCCGATTTGGCCTTATTGGCCGCAGTCGTCATCCTCGGGCTTAGCTATGCTGAAGGCGGAAAATTAGCAGAGGAATTAGGCAGCTGGCAGGTCATCGCATGGGCAATTATCATCGGCGCTCCATTTTTTGTTATTCCCGTCGGCATAAGCCTGTCGGCAGAAATGCTCCATGCTCCGTTAGAAGCTTGGGTCAGCTTTCTTTACCTTGCCATTGTCAGTCAATTTCTGGCCTATGTTGCCTGGTACAGCGGCATGACGATGGGCGGTATAGCAAGAGTCAGCCAAATCCAGTACCTCCAACCGTTTTTAATGATTATGTTTGCCACAGCTTTCCTCGGTGAATCCATTTCACTGTTTACAATAGGTGCCGCAGTAGTTGTTGTCCTATCGGTGATTATCGGCAAACAGGCGAGTGTTTCAAAAAAAGAGGCTCTTTTGGAAAAGGATTGATTTTCAGGAGAATAGCCGTAATCAATAAAAAAGCAAGGGGTTTGTTAAACCCTTGCTTGTACGATACGTATGAAACTGATGCGGGTATGTAACCATTCGGCATAACGCCTGCTTCTTGAAGCCCTTTGCCGTATATCAAAAAGCTTTAAAACACTAGAACCTGGCGCGGCTTCCCGAATATAACGCGGCCTTCTACTGCTATATTCCTTTCATCCCGCACATTTTCTTATCATTTGTTATAGCATTACCACCAAAACAATGGATAGTGGCGATTTTGCCGGATATTGTTTAAAACAACCGCATACAAAATGATGACAACTGCCCCGACAATCACCGGAGAAAACAGGTAGTGCCAGTCATAACCGCCGAGCATAATGATAATAGGATTTGCCCCGCCCGGTGGATGCACCGTCTTTGTTAACATCATGAGGAAAATACTAAGGGCTACCGCTGCACTGACCACAAATGGATGATTACCGAAAAATCCGTAAAATGAAATACCGATCAGTCCAGAGATCGCATGTCCCCCGATAATATTACGCGGCTGTGAGAACGGCGCGTTCCATGCACCAAAAACAAGCACACAGCTTGCACCAAGTGATGCGATGAGCCACGGGGTATCAGTCATAAGTGTTAATAGCAGCAATGTGCCGATACTAAGAAACCCTCCCACCGCTGCCGTTACAGCGTCCGCCATATTCGTGCGGTGGTTCACAGCTAAGTGCTGTCCCCCCATCTTTAAGAAATATTCCTGCCACCAGCTGGTCTTTACCCGCTGGTGCTCCTCTGCTTTCTCCAACTTATCATCCCCTTAAATTCTACTAAGTAAATAGTTGTTTACTAGTATAGCAATTCTTCTATATGTGAGGAAGAGCAGGGACGCATATTTATCAAAATAAGTGATAAATTATATAGGTTTACTTGTATAATAGAAATAACCAGCATTTTAACAAAAGACGGAGGATTGACTATGAACCCCTACTGTGCCGGATGCCTGCATCAAATTGAAGTCGCCCTGCAAAAAACGATGAACATTATGCAGCATCTAAAAGAAGACGATCTTTCTTTTCGGCCAACGCCCGGTAAAATGTCTATTCGAGAGCTATTGGAGCATATCGCTACCATTTGCAAAACAGATTATTATATTTCACTCGGCAACAGCGAGAAAAAGATGGCGAATATATATAAAGCTATTCATTTGACCTCATTAGAGGAAATTGAAGCTGAAATGAAGACATGTTTTATCCAGCTTAAACAGGCTTATGAGCACTATACGGACGAAGAGCTCCAGCAGCCTGTCACTTCGTATTGGGGCATCTGCTATACGCGTTTTGAATGGCTGATCGAAATAACCGCCCATATTTACCATCACCGCGGCCAATTGCATGCGGTGCTCACACATTGCTGCGGCAAAGACTTTAACCATGTATTATTTGAGTAGGTGTTTACTGCTTTTTTATTCCTGCAGACTGAAAAATCAGCGATGTGACGATCGTTACTATAATAAGGACAAGCGAGCCTCCAGCCGAAATACTATACCGAATGCTACTTCATCCTGCTGGAAGCGCCTCTTTCTTGTATTTCAATTTTCTATATAAATATAGAGAAATTCCTTTGTTTTTTTATCTTCCCTTTTTCACTGTTCCAGTAGATATGTTTCTACAATCAGACACGGTCCTGCTCGAATGGTTCTTCACTCCCCTGTATAACCCAGCTCTTTTCGTGACAAATTATTCGCTATTTGGTTTAATAGTTAGGTAGACTAACTAATTAAAAAGGAGCGAGTATGTTGAATCTGTTTTTACAAATCCACCGCTTTCACCGGAACTATATGGCCCGGTTAACAACGATGCTTGTTCCTTACAAGCTGACACCGGGCAACTGGTCGCTTTTGCAGTTTCTGCATGCCTATGAAACTGTTACGAGCAGCCAGATTGCTGCCCACTGGGATGTGGAAAAGCCAACCGTATCCAGCAATGTAAAGCAAATGCTGGCACTCGATTTAATTGCTGTGGTGCCCGGCGAGGATAAGCGCGAAAAAAAACTGGCGCTCACACCAAACGGGATGGCGCTATATGAAAAAATCTCAAAAGACGTCCTCATGATGCAGGAGAACATTTTACGTGATATTCCTCCTGTTGTCCGCACACAAATGGAGCAAGCACTTACTTCTATGGAAGATTCTTTAAAGGAGGCACGCTCATAATGCAGGAAAAAATTTGGACGAAGGATTTTATTATTGTGTCCTTCATTAACTTTATGTCGATTTTGATGTTCTATCTGCTTATGGTAACAATCGCCTCTTACTCGATTGATAAATATGATGTATCGACAAGCACAGCTGGCCTTGTATCAAGTATTTTTATTATCGGCTCATTGTTTGGCCGTCTTGGAGCAGGTCGTAGCATCGGCAAGCTCGGTCCTTCGAAATTGCTGTGGATTGGGCTCATTCTTTTCTTCATCACTTCCTGCCTGTACTTTTTAGAAGCGGGTGTCGGCATCTTGCTGCTCGTGCGTCTTGCACAAGGTGTGGCCGTTGGTACGATCGGAACAGCGACCGGTACCATTGTCGCCTATTTACTGCCAGTCTCCCGTAAAGGAGAAGGAATTGGCTATTTTAGCTTAAGTGCCATTTTGGCTACGGCTGTCGGACCATTTTTAGGTATTTTCATGATGAAGCTTGAAAATGGCTTCACGACTATTTTTACAATGAATGTTATCTTATCTATCCTGATTCTGATCGGCTTCTTCTTTGTGAAGCTGAATTTACCGGTTGCAAAACAGGCGGCTGCAGAGGAGGAGGAAACATCCTTCATTGCCAAATTTATCGAACCAAAGGCCGTGCCGATTTCTTTTATCGCCTTGCTTACCGGCTTCGCTTACTCGGGGATCATGTCCTTTATCTCCTTCTTTGCAGAAGAAATCAATTTAGTGGAGGCAGCAAGCTACTTCTTCCTTGTGTATGCTGCTGTCGTCATTCTTTCCCGTCCTTACACGGGCAAACTATTGGATGCAAAGGGAGCGAATATGATTGTATATCCGTGTCTTGTTCTATACGCGGTCGGCATGCTGCTGTTCAGCCAGGCAAGTGCCGGATGGATGCTGTTATTCGCCGCAGCCCTGATCGGCTTTGGCTACGGCAATTTCAACTCGATTGCGCAGGCTGTCGCTGTCAAAGTAACAGAACCTCACCGCTTCGGACTGGCAACGTCCACTTACTTCATTTTGTATGATTTAGGGCTGGGTATCGGGCCGTTTTTACTCGGCTTTGTAGAGCCTCATACAACATACCGCATGATCTTCCTGGCGATGGTTCCCGTAATTATCATCTGCCTGCCGCTTTACTATGTACTGTATGGCAAAAAAGAAGCGATGCAAAAGAAAAATGCCGCTGTCTAAGCAGATACTCTAAAAAAGGTGTCCGAGATTTTTCGGACACCTTTTGTTTATTGGCTGCTCGTATTAATGGACAAT
>DEQA01000213.1:686-3255 GCA_002359075.1 Planococcaceae bacterium UBA3378 | reverse complement strand
AAGTCCGCGTAATGCTTCGGCCGTAATATGGCCGATTGCTGCGGCAGAAATCTGCTGCCAGCCAACAATCGGCGCGACCTTTTCATGAAAGGCCTGAACAGCTGAGGGGCTGGCAAAAATAACAATCGACCGCTTTTCCTTCAACAGCTCTGCTAATGGACCAGCAGAGGCATGATTGGCACAGGTTTCATAGACGGTCCATTCCGTCACATTTGCTATACCGTTACGAATAGTCGGCTTTGCCAGACTCCCACGGATGAACAGCTTACGCTCCGTTTCCTGTGCTACCTGTGGAAACTCTTTGACAAAAACATCCGCACTAAATGTAGAAGGCATAAAGTCTACTTTCAACCCGTACCTTTCCAGCAAAGCTGTCGTTTGTGTCCCAACCGAAGCAATGCTGCATGTCAGATTTCGGACATCGATTTTGGCTCGTTGACATTTGTCGATAAACACCTGAACTGCATTTTGACTTGTAAAGATCAGCCAGTCATAACCGTTTAGCTCCGCCAGCTGTACTGCATCCTCTGATGATTCCAGTTCCTTTGCCTCTATTAAAGGAAAAACGGCACACTCACCGCCGTTTTCCTCAATCAGTTTCTTAATAGACAACGTTTTATGTGTGCCGGTTAGGACGATTGTTTTTCCCCGCAGGCGATTACTTGACACCTAGCTCAGCCTTTACACTCTGGATTAAATCATAGGCCCCCTGCTCCGTTAACCTTTTCGCTACTTCTTTCCCCAGCACATCTGCATCGGTACCTGTCATTGTTTCTTTAAATGTAACCGAAGCATCCGGCGCTGCTACTAATCCCGTTAATGTAATAGTATCCCCATCGATCGTTGCATAGCCTGCAATCGGGACCTGACAGCCTCCGTCCATTGCTGCAAGGAAAGAACGCTCTGCATGAGCTGTCTTCCATGTTTCCGCGTCTGTAAGCTTTGCTAATTCCGCCAGTAATTCCGTATCATCACCACGGCACTCGATACCAAGTGAACCTTGTGCAACAGCCGGAACGCAAACATCAGCAGACAAATATTCCGTTACGACATCTTCATTCCAGCCAAGGCGCTTTAATCCGGCAGCTGCTAAAATGATGGCGTCATATCCTTCTGTTTTCAGCTTATTTAAACGTGTATCGACATTTCCTCTAATCCATTTGATTTCAAGATCGGGACGAACAGTCAATAACTGCGCACTGCGTCGAAGAGAGCTTGTTCCGACAACCGCACCCTTTGGCAGGTCGGCGAATTTCACATGTCCATTAGAGATAAAGGCATCCCGTGCATCTTCACGCGGCGGAATACACCCAATGACAAGACCTTCCGGTAGCACTGCCGGCATATCTTTCATGGAATGAACAGCGAAATCTATTTCTCTATCATAAAGAGCCTGTTCAATTTCTTTTACAAATAAGCCTTTGCCGCCTACTTTGGATAATTGCACATCCAGAATGCGGTCACCCTTTGTCACAATTTCCTTCACTTCAAACTCAAATGGAACACCCGCTGCCTTCAGCTCATTGATGAACCAGTTTGTTTGTGTTAAAGCCAGTTTACTTTTGCGGGAGCCTACAATAATTTTTCTCACTATACATCCTACCTTTCTACTAATACCATAAGTGGAAGTTCGACAGTTTATTGCCAAGGAAGAAATTCACGACCGTTAGCAAATAGGCATAGACCTGAATCCAAGCATAGCTCGTTCCTATCAATTTCCCACTACGATGCAGTAATAAAATGATCAAATAAATGACCGTAATTATAAAAGAGCCGACAATTTTAATATCAAACACGGATAATTTATCCAATGTCATTAAGGCCCATTCTAAACCTAAAATCAGACTAATGAAAAGCAAAGGCACCCCGACCAGCATAGAATTGCTCATCCAGCTGCTTGTTTGCTTGAGTGACGGCAGACGAGACCATAACGGATGGGCCTTTTTCTGCTTTAAAATGCGGTATAAAATCAAATACAGCATAGAAAACACGAATGACAGCGAAAAAGCCGCATAGGACATAATCGCAAATGAAATATGAATGACAACCATTTCCGATACTAATGAATCTACCAGCGGCTGCACTTTCTCAGTCGGCGCAAAAAGGTGGATTGTCACAAATACAAAGCTTAGTACATTGACAAAAAACACCGGCATATCGACACGTGCAATACAATGGAGGACGATCGACAAGGTCGTCAGCAGCCAGGCATAAAAATAAATCCCTTCAAAAAGAGTTAAAATTGGAAAACGCTGTGTTTCAATAATAAAAAGAACAAAAAATACGGACTGCATCACCCAGGCGATGCTAACAAACCAAAAAGCAATCCTTCTTGCCTTTACATATTTATAAAGATAATCAATAAAGTAAAAGACAATGCCGATTGCATACAAAATGACCATTACTTCGTATAGTCTGGCCATTGTCATTTCTGTCATAGGCAACCCTTCTTCTTTCTAAATGAATCCTTACCTATCTATCGTGCGTCTATTTTATAACTAATCTACTTTCCCAGGCGTGTTGGCTTACCTTTTATTGTTAGTATAATCGTATGGAAAGTTGATTTCCG
>DEQA01000213.1:0-615 GCA_002359075.1 Planococcaceae bacterium UBA3378 | reverse complement strand
CTCCAATCAACTGGCGTATCATTATTTATAGACCTTTATCCAAAAATCACGCTTTCTATCAACTAATATTTAAATAATCAACACACGTGCTATTCTCCCTTTTTATGAGAAGCTGTCATTTTTCGACCTATACTTTCTTGACGCACTCTTACTCATAAATAAAGAAAAAGCGCTTTGTACCTGTATATTTTACCATACGGATACGAAAACGCTTATGAAAAATTATTTCTTAACTTAAAATGAATACCCAGGATTTGTCGAAATTTCGCCTTGAGATGAAAGCAAGCGTTTCTTCTCTGCTTTTTTATGCATAACGACTTCCTCTTGAACAGAGTCTTCAATACCGAAAATCTGCTGGAACAATTGCAGCTCTTCCATTGCTTTTGGCGAATTTGCCAATTCTTTCGCCTGCAGAATCGGTTCTTTTAAGAGCTGATTAATAATAGATTTCGTATGCTTATTTAAAATTTTTCGTTCACGCTCTGTTAAATTCGGCATTTTGTTTTCAATACTTGCCATTGTTTCCTGTTGAATACGATTCGCTTTTTCACGCAGCGCTGTAATGACAGGAACGACACCTAATGTAGCAAACCATTCTTTAAACTGCATCACTTC
>DEQA01000086.1 GCA_002359075.1 Planococcaceae bacterium UBA3378 | reverse complement strand
CCGGCAAAAGTCAGCATGACATCATTTGATGAGAAGGCAGGAAAGGCTATTTGTGAGATCACGATTCATGAGGGGCGCAACCGCCAAGTAAGACGGATGTTCGAAGCGATCGGCACACCGGTTGTAAAGCTTAAACGCGAACGCTTCGCTTTCCTGGATCTTGGTAACTTAAAACCGGGTGAATACCGTGAACTGACAAAGCATGAAGTGAAGCAATTACGCGTGCTTGCGGAAACAGGTCGATTGGATTAACACTAGCGGAATAGTGAAAACGTTCATAAATCATTCATAATCCGTAGAAGGCCAACATGCATTATTTGGTATAATGGACTAGGAATTAGCTTGATTGGGGAGGGGTGCGAAAAATGGATAAAAGAAGAAAAAGATCCATTGTTCGTGGTATTATTTTAGCCCTGCTAGCAGTAGCAATCGGCTATACGGTATATACAACATTTACAAAAGATAAAGTCGGTATACTGAAAGTCGGCGCAGAGGCACCTGATTTTGAATTGGTGGACTTAAATGGTGAAGTCCACCGTCTATCGGATTACAAAGGGGAAGGAGTGCTTCTGAATTTCTGGGGAACATGGTGTGAGCCTTGTAAAAGGGAGTTCCCGGCAATTGAAAGACAGTATAAATCATTTGAAACACAAGGTGTACACGTGCTGGCCCTTAATATTGCCCAAACGGATTTCGAAGTAAAAAACTATGTAAAAAACATGGGCATGACTTTCCCGGTGGCGATCGACAAAACGAAAAGCGTGATGGATGCATATAACGTGTACAATCTACCGGCAACGATTTTGATCAATCAAGATGGAAAAATAGAAAAAATCGTTACCGGGGAAATGACAGAAGCACAGATTGCCGCACATATGGAATCCATTAAGCCGGAATAGGAGTTTTGCAGGATGGAAAAAATTATATGTGAATGCGGCCATGAAAACCCTGTCGGTACGAAGCTTTGCGGGAAATGCGGCCGTCCGTTAACAGAAGAAGAAAAACAAAAAAAACTGGTGGATATGCGCTATGATGGAATTGCGATTCGTTCTAAAACATACAACAAGTCCATTATTGACAAGGTCTGGAACTTTTTCTCCAGTGTAAAAGTAGGGATTACGCTCATTATTTTGAATCTGCTGGCAGCTTCAATCGGCACAATCCTGCCGCAGGAGTTTTATGTAAGCGTGTCCACGGATGCGGAAAAAGCAAAGTACTATGAAGATACGTATGGAGCGTTTGGTACGCTCTACTATAATTTAGGGCTGTCTGATCTTTACTCTTCCTGGTGGTTCCAAATATTAGTCGGTATGCTCGGCGTATCGATTATTGTGGCGAGTATCGACCGGGGACTGCCGCTGTATAAATCATTAAAAAACCAGCGTGTCAAACGCCACCCGAGCTTTATGAAGCGTCAGCGCCTTGTGGCAGAAGGGCTGCCCGCTGCAGAGCAAGGAAAAACACTTGACCTTGTAGAACAAAAAATGAAGGACATGAAATACAAGGTCCGCCGCGAAGGTAATGCGCTCATGGCAGAAAAGAACCGTTTTGCACGATATGGTCCTTATATTAACCATTTAGGGTTAATTGTGTTTTTAGGTGCAGTCATGCTGCGCTTACTACCCGGCTTCTACATAGATGAATCCATGTGGTTACGTGAAGGAGAACTACGGGCTGTTCCAGGTATGGATGGCTATTTTATCCATAATGATGAATTTATTCTTGAAACATACGACAATGAGCCTACTGATGAACAGCTGAAGCAAGGCGTTAACGTAATGGCTAAAAACTACCAGACAAACGTCACACTTTACAAACAGCAAGAAGGCGACCTGCCCGGCCAAACAAATAATCTGGAAGTTGTCGACACATTTGAAATTAAAGTAAATTCCCCTCTGAAACATGACGGGTATGCAATTTATCAAATGGACTATGGTTTAAATGAATTAAAAACAATGAAATTCGCTCTAACGAATAAAGCAACAGGCGAGTCACTAGGAGAAGTGGTAATCGACCTGACAAATCCTGAAACAGACTATGTAATAAATGACAATACGCATGTAGAGGTCGTTTCATATTTACCGGACTTCTCGGGCTTTGAAGAAGGTGTGCCGCAGACTGCTTCGCCAACACCGAACAATCCGGCGTTTATTTTCCGTATGTACACACCTGACAAGCCGGAAGGGGAAACAAGCTTTGTTGCAATCCAGCAGACGCTTGAACCTCTAGGGGAGAACACATACAAGATGTCTTTCCAAGGTGTCGAAACACGAAATATGTCAGGGTTAACGATTCGGAAAGATAAAACAATTCCATTTTTATTCATAGGTGGTATGATATTCATGTTGGGCGTTGCGATTGGGTCCTACTGGGCGCACCGCCGCTTATGGGTGGAAGAATTGCCGGATGGTACGATCCGCCTTGCAGCCCATACAAATAAAAACTGGTTTGGCATGAAAAAAGAAATGGATGCTGTTACGGCATTTGCGCATCTTCCGGCTTATGTAGATCAGGCAGAGACTGAAAAGGAAGAAAATATAAAGGAAGGTGACAACACCTTATGAGTTTGATTGACTTAAGTGGTAACCTCTTGTATGTAGCGTTTATTTGCTACTTGATCGGTACTTTCCTTTTCGGGGGAGCAATCAAGGAGAAGGATGATACAGCAGCAAATCGCGCGGACAAATGGGGAAAGATCGCAATCGGTATTACGATCGTCGGGTTTCTTGCTCAGCTTGGTTACTTTATTACCCGTTGGATATACACGGGACATGCTCCTGTAAGTAATATGTTTGAATTTACGACTGCATTTGGTATGTTCGTCGTATTGTCTTTTATCATTATTTACTTCATGTATAGAGTAACAGCATTGGGTGTTGTGGCACTGCCGATCGCGCTGCTGATTATCGCCTATGCTTCCATGTTTACAAAGGATGTAAGTCCGCTTGTACCGTCTTTGCAAAGTCACTGGCTGACAATTCACGTTATTACAGCTGCACTCGGGCAGTCGATTTTGTCCATGAGCGCAGTGGCAGGACTCATTTATTTATTGAAAAATGTAGATGTAAAAAAACCAACAAAAGAGCGTTTTTGGTTAGAAGCCGTTATGTTTTTCTGTGTACTGGTCATCGGCTTTGTCGTGGCAACAACAGCATTCCGGGCTGCAGGCTATGAAGCGAAGTTTGAGCATGTAACGCAAGAGGGCAAAACGGAAGTAGTCACATACAACATGCCGGCAATATTCGGGCCGAATGACTATGTCCAGCTTTCTGAAGACCGGTTGACACCGTTTGTCGAAGTGCCTGCACTATTTGATGCGAGCAAAATGACAACCGTAGTATGGTCCATTCTATTTGGTACTGTTTTATACGTATTAATTCGTTTGATTGCCCGCCGTTCGGTAACAGCAATGATCCAGCCGTTAGTGAAGCGTGTAAACTCCCAGCTGATGGATGAAATCGGCTACCGTGCCGTATTAATCGGTTTCCCCGTGTTCACGCTGGGGGCCCTGATTTTTGCCATGATCTGGGCGCAAATCGCGTGGAGCCGCTTCTGGGGCTGGGATCCAAAAGAGGTATGGGCGCTTATTACATGGCTGTTCTATGCAGCATTTCTTCATCTTCGCCTGTCGAAAGGCTGGGAAGGGAAAAAGTCTGCCTGGTTAACGGTTATCGGCTTTTTAATTATTATGTTTAACCTGGTTGTCGTAAATCTTGTTATCGCAGGACTGCATTCTTACGCATAACAATGCAGAAAAGAGCGAAAGGAGTCGTATTTTACGGCTCCTCTTCTTTTCATTTGCTAACTAAAACTGTACAATAGAAGGGTATATAATGCTTGAAGGGAGATTCACACCAGTGTCTGAGAATATTTCTGTATTAGTAGTGGACGATGAAGATCGCATTCGCCGTCTGTTAAGGATGTACCTTGAACGAGAAGGGTACATAGTGGACGAAGCCGAAAACGGGGAAGAAGCGATTGAAAAGGCGCTTGAAAATGAATATCACTGTATTCTTTTAGATATCATGATGCCGGAAAAAGATGGGCTGCAAGTTTGTGAAGAAATCCGCGAAAAGAAAACAACCCCTATTATTTTATTGACAGCCAAGGGGGAAGAAGCAAATCGTGTACAAGGTTTTGAGCTGGGAGCTGATGACTATATTGTCAAGCCGTTCAGCCCGCGTGAAGTTGTACTGCGTTTAAAAGCAATTCTGCGTCGCTCTGCTGCGTTCTCGCCGGTTGTAAGCGGGACGGCTTCTAAAGATCTTGTAGTATTTCCACATCTGACAATCGACCATGATGCACATCGAGTAACAGCTGATGGGAAAGAAGTGAACCTAACACCAAAAGAGTACGAGCTGCTGTATTTTTTAGCGAAGTCTCCGGATAAAGTGTTTGATCGTGAGCAGTTATTGAAAGAGGTTTGGCACTATGATTTCTTTGGTGATCTCCGCACAGTTGACACGCATGTGAAGCGATTGCGCGAAAAACTGAACCGTGTTTCTGAAAACGCCGCGAAGATGATTGTGACAGTATGGGGCGTCGGCTACAAATTCGAGGTCGTAAATGAATAGAATATGGAATAGTATTGTCGGGAAGCTATGGGTGACCATATTGCTTCTCGTTTCGTTTGTCCTTTTCATCTTTACGGTATTCATGCTGGAGTTTTTGGAGAACTATCATAGTGAGCAGGCAGAAAGCTCGCTTCGCCAGTCGGCAGCCGCCATTGCCAGCATTGTGGAAGAGTACGGTGCCACCCATTCACCGATCGATGTCATTAAGGTTGTATTGGATGAACATACGAATGCGCTTGTAGCGAATAATCCGAATGATGTTGTGTATGCGATCCAGGAAGGGAAAAATCAGCAGAAAATACAACAGGCCATTTTGGAAAACAAGAGCTTCCAAACAATTTATGAATCGGATAAACCAATTTTGAAAGAAATGATTCTGCCGTCTCAAACAGATAGTGATAAAATGGAGTCTTATGTTGTATTGGGTTTCCCGTTGACATCGGATAACGAGGCGCACGGGGCCGTCTTTATTTATCAAAGTCCCGATGCCATCCATCAAACGAGCAGAGAAACAACAAAAATTGTTTTCATCTCCGCTCTCATTGCATTCATCCTAACAACATTCTTTGCCTTCTTTTTATCGAGCCGCATTACATATCCGTTACGTCAAATGCGCGAGTACGCCTTTGCTATTTCAAAGGGGAAATTTGATTCGCAAATTCCGGCGGACCAAAGCAGGGATGAAATTGGCCAATTAGCTGTTGCGTTCAATCAAATGGGACGCCAGCTGAAGCATCATCTAGAAGTCATTAACCAGGAGAAGGAGCAGTTGTCAAGCATCCTGACATCTATGACGGATGCTGTGATTACCTTTAACCGTGACCGCACCATTTTACTGAGCAACCCGCCGGCTGAAAAATTGCTGCAAAAATGGTTTATTAGTAAAGGGAGCAAAAGCGAACGTCCGCTTCCACCGGAAATTTACCATATGCTCGATCATGTGCTCGATTTTGAGGATAAAATTGAAGAGAATCTAGCAATGGACAGTTCCTATTATAGTATTACGATCAGTCCGTTATACAGCGGGGAGCTAATACGCGGAGCGGTTGCTGTCATTCGTGATAAAACAGAGAAAAATCGTCTGGAGAAACTGCGTTCGGATTTCATTGCCAACGTATCTCATGAGCTCCGGACACCGATTGCTATGCTGCAGGGGTATTCGGAAGCCATAATGGATGATGTCGTGCAATCAGATGAAGAGCGCAATGAAATAATCCGCATCATTTATGATGAATCGCAGCGTATGGGCCGTCTTGTAACGGACTTGCTTGATCTTGCCCGTATGGAGTCAGGACATATCCGTCTCTATAAAGAATCTGTCCCGATCGTTCAGGTTCTCGAACGCATGACGCAGAAGTTTATGCAGGTAGCGAAGGAAAAGCAAGTCTATCTGAAGTTTGATACGAAGCTGCCGGATGACACATTTATTTCCCTCGATGAGGACCGTATTGAGCAAGTATTGACGAACCTTATTGACAATGCTCTTCGCCACACACCTGAAGGAGGTACTGTTGCCGTATCACTGGCAAATGAGCTCTCTTACGTGAAAATTTCGGTGAGTGATACAGGCATTGGCATACCAGCGGAAGATCTGCCGTATGTATTTGAACGTTTTTATAAAGCGGACAAGGCACGGACGAGAGCAAAAGGCGGTACTGGTCTCGGTTTAGCGATTGCCCGTAATATTGTAGAAGCGCATGAAGGAAATATTAAAGTAGAGAGCGTGGAAAAAGAAGGAACGACATTTACGTTCTACCTTCCGATGTAATAATATAGGAGATAGGGTTATGAAACCCTATCTTTTTTATTTTTTGGAATTTATCATAAGCTGGGGATGTTCAATTCGTTTTATCACGAATTGATTGGCGTGGCGGCCGGAGATTCCTTAGGGGTGAGCGTATGTGGAAAACTCAATGGTTTCGAAAATTCATCTCCGAATGTATGGAGCTGAAGCCGTGACCCAAGGGAAAGGTTCAGCCGGAACGGAAATCAATCCCGGATTAGGGTGATGAACCTTCTTTTTTGTTGTTTCACCGAAAATGGCAGTTGGCAAAGGATAAGAGCATTTTTGAGGAAGGTGAAACACTTTTAATATATATTCGACTAATTTAATGAGAACGGAGGTGGAATGGATGAAAGAATCCATTTTCCATCGATTATATGATGAGTACCACCAGGATGTCTTTCAGTTTTTAATTTATCTCGTAAAAAACAGGACAGTAGCCGAGGACCTATCCCATGAGGTGTATGTACGGGTCCTGAAAGCATATGACCGATTTGAAGGAAGAAGCACGGAAAAGACATGGCTTTTCTCCATTGCCAAAAACGTAGCAATCGATCATTTCCGAAAAGCGCGGGTCAGGGATCGCCATTCCTTTGACGCTTTTGACTGGGAACAGGAGCAGCTCGTATCACCGACCAAGTCCCCGGAACAGTTTGTCGAGCTGAATGAAGAAATGAACCATCTGCTGACTGGATTGGAGCATTGTACAGGGGATCAAAAAATGGTTATCGTCATGCGGTACTTCCAGGAGCTCTCCATTGCAGAAACAGCGGAAATTTTAGGCTGGACGGAAGGAAAGGTAAAAACAACGCAGCATCGGGCCATTAAGGCGCTGCGGGAGAAATTGAATGAACAGGAGGCGAATTCGTTATGAAGAACGAAAAATGGGACGATCAACAGCTGGAAGAATTATTATCCAAAGCCCCAAAATTGCAAGATCATCGTTCAAAGGAAGACGTCTTCGCAAGATTAGAGCAAGCTGGTGTTTTTGAAGAGGAGCCTGTGCAGTTAGACAAAAGGAAAAAAAGAAACCCCTTGAGGCTCTTTGGACTGACAGCAGCCCTAACATGTATAACATTTGGAGGTGTTTACTACTTTTCGCAAAGCACTTCCGAGGAGAGAAGTATGTCCTCGTTTGATGACAACAGTGAAGCTAACAAGGAAGTAGTGAGTGAAGATAAACCAGAAACCGCACAATTCCAGGATAGGGCGATCAGAGGGATAACTGAAGAGGATATCCGCACTTCCGTATATGAAGAACAGCTGGAGGATGCTTCTGCGTTTCATCTTGGGCTGGCAGGGGATAATGCGGAAAGTGTGCCGGTAACAATCGTTATTCCGAAAGAAAAGCTGGTCGAGGATTTCGGTAAGGAAGCGCCGACACAGGTCGAAATGTATAATAAATATGCCTCTGCTTTGGATGAACAGGCAGCAGGATTTAATGAACTGCATCCGGTGAAAGGCAAGATAGAAGAACAGGAAAAAACGGTTACGCATACATTACCTGCTGGTCAGGACTACGATGAATCGGCTAGTGCGGCAGCCGTCTATACGGGGATGCTGACGGATACATTTGGCAAGAATTACGAAAAAGCAGTGACACAACATAACGATGGATCACCGGTCTCTTCTAAAGAAGCGGGAACGCCGAGCGAGCCGCTCGATTTGGCAGCTGCT
>DEQA01000175.1:1074-3206 GCA_002359075.1 Planococcaceae bacterium UBA3378 | reverse complement strand
ATGACATCTATTCCTTCTTTTAAAAGCGCAGGATCATCCTTTCCCCATCGATTTAATATAGAAGCATAGCTTTCAATTACCGTTAAAGGGGTTTTTAGCTCATGAGAAGCATTGGAGATGAACTGTTCTTGTTTTTGAAACATTACTTCCAGCGTATCAATCATTTGATTGAAATTTTCGGCAAGCTGATAAATTTCATCGCGCTTTCTTTCGGGAAGCTGGATTTTCTCGAATCGGCCATCCTTCCTGATATTATTCATTGTCGTCCCGATAACTGAAATCGGACGCAAAAATACCTGGGAGGTCCACGTACCAAAAAATACGGCCAATACAATTAAGAAAAAGGATACGGCAATCAGAATGGTTAACAGTGTATGAATGTCCTCCATCTGATCGTCCATATTTCGAGAAAGCTCCAGTGTTCCCAGGAATTGACCGTTCTGAGTGATCGGGGAAGAGAAAGTGGCGACCATATCCCCGTCTAACTTCACTATTTCCGTTATGCTTTCTTTTGTATGCCGGGAAGGGAGTTCAAATAATTCCTCTTCATCAGCAGCACGAAACACAATCGACCCGTCTTGATCCAAAATACGAATCATGCCGTCGTCGGGAAGAATGGAATGATATACCGGCCACATTTCTGATGAAAGCAGATCATTTGTATCCGGGGCTTCAAGCAATCTTTCACCAAGGTCAGCGAGATTATCCATCTCGCGGTTTTTTGTTACGTTTCCATAGGAAAAATAAATAATGATGCTCGCAATTATTAATATGAGAAGAGACCATCCAACCAATAACCAAGCAAGCCGTCCTTTAATGCTCATGTTGTTGTCCTTTCATCATAAATCCTACGCCGCGGACGGTATAAATAAGAGGGTGGGAAAAATCATGGTCGACTTTCTTTCGGAGATAACCGATATACACGTCCACCACGTTTGTTTCCCCGATGTAGTCAAACCCCCAAACTTCATTAAGCAGCTGGTCCCTTGTTAACACCTGGTTGCAGTGATCCAGTAAAAAGACAAGCAAGTCAAACTCACGGCGCGTTAATTCAATCGGAATTCCTGCACGGTGAACGGTCCGTGCGCCCTCGTCGACTTCCAGATCATCTAACGTTTTAACCGGATTTGTATTTTTCTGCCCTCGTGCTATTGTGGATACCCGAATGGCTGAACGTATTCTTGCCAACAGCTCCTCCATTTCAAAAGGTTTCGTAATATAATCATTTGCTCCATGATCAAGCCCGTTCACCTTATCAAAAACGGAATTCCGTGCCGTTAACAGAATGACAGGTGTTTGCTCATCGTCGATTCGCAGTCTTCTCAGTACCTCAAAACCGCTCATCTCAGGCAGCATCACATCAAGCAAAATCAAATCCCACTTTTCCTCTTTCGCCCTGATTATGGCATCCTTCCCATTATCAACGATCTCAGCAGCATACCCCTCGTGTGTCAATTCAAGAGAAATCACACGTGCTATGCGCGCTTCATCTTCAACAATTAATATCCTTTTGACCATAAACTCTAGCTCCAATCATGTTTTCTATATCTTAACTATACTGCTTTTCCATGATACATGAATAAGAAAACTTTAAGAAAAGGATAAGAGTTGCCTGAAGCTCTGTCCAGTAATCTAAGAGCTTTTTTATCTGTTTACAAGCCCTTATTCTAAATAACCAACAGCCTATCCAATATTATATTTTGTGCAAATAATATAGGCTTTTTACCATTAGGTAGGAATGATAAGCGAGGATGATAACGAGTTGATTGGAGTGGGGGCTGACGACTCCTTGGGAATGAGCCCGTGTTTAAAAATCCAATGGTTTTGCGGTATATCCTTGAAACCATTTTGTTGAGCATGTTCCATAAAAGCGTCCAACCAGAATAGAAATTAATTTCCTGTAATGGTGATGATTCATAATATAAAGCAAGAAATACTAAAATAGAGCGGAAGTTTTGAATGGATATTAACAAAATAAGAAACTGCATATTTACTGGCGGGAAATTATGATACTTTATGTTTTATAAAGAAATATTCTAACACGTGTGTTGATTAGCCAAATATTAGTTGATAGAAAGCGTGTTTTTTAGAGAAATATCTATAAAAAAGGATACGCCAGTTGATTGGAGCGA
>DEQA01000175.1:0-1010 GCA_002359075.1 Planococcaceae bacterium UBA3378 | reverse complement strand
GCCTTTCGCTACAGAGCAAAGCTTCCTACGGGAAAAGCAAGTGTTTTCTCTGCGACGAAAACGAAGTGTCAGTCGCATGAGGTGAAGACCCCGCAGGAAATTTATTTGCGACGAAAGCGCAGCGACAGGAGCACCTAGGGACGAGTGACGAGGAGGCTGAGGCCATGCCCGTGGAAAGCGAGTCGGCTGTAGCGGAAATCAACGTTCCATACGTTTATGCTAACAATAAAAGGTAAATCAATACGCCTGATATTCTAATAATCTTAATTGTTATAAGGAAGGTATTCAATGAAAATAGTTAAATTAACTCTAGCTACAACATTAGGGGCCTTGGGAATGACAGGGATGTTAGGAATAACAGCTAATGCTTCTAATCTATCTATCTCAAAAGATGAGGCCAAAAATATTGCTTTACAGCAATTTAAGGGACAAGTTATTGAACTCAGCTATGATAGGGATGATCAGGTTCCACATTATGAAGTGACAATTTTAACAAATACTGAAGAGGTTGAAGTAGATATCCACGCTTATACTGGGGAGATACTTACTATTGACCGCGAATTGATAGAAGATAAAAATTATTTCAAAGATGTGGATCTAAAGGATTCTTCTAATTTACCTATTTTATGGGCTAAATCGAGAGGATTAATCAATGGGTATACGGATGGAACATTTAAAGCAAATAATACAGTAACTGAAGCCCAATTTGCCAAAATGTTAGTAAACTACTTTAATTTGCAGTCTATTACAGGCAGCACTTCAGGGAATATTTATACTAATGTATGGTCTGATGAATATTATCAAACCCTGGCTGCATATGGTGTTCCTTTAAATGGATATTTTAATACGTCCTCCCGTAACACAGCTGTAAAAAGAGGCGTAGTAGCACAAGCGCTCGCCTATTTAGCAGATGGTAAAACAAATTTAAATGATTCTATACAATATTTGATAAATAATGAAATAACGGTTGGGCAAGATAAAAGCTATGAAAATAAAGATATAAAAAAATA
>DEQA01000055.1:3689-8173 GCA_002359075.1 Planococcaceae bacterium UBA3378 | reverse complement strand
CTGCTGTGGATGATAATTTTTCTCCAGCACATCGCATAGCTCACCATACAAATGCCAAAGCGGCTCAAAGTCATGATTCTGAGAAGTTTCGTATTGTATAAGCTTCTCGCAAAGTTCAATATAGTCACGGCCCATAAAATACATCAGGTCATCCTTAAAATGCACGACTATTTTCGGCTCAACATTTTGCAAGAACCTGACAACCTCTCGCTTCTCCTTAAATGGTACTTCCCTAACCCATTCCAATAACAGCTCAATCGATTGCTCGTTTTTCGGGCTATTTTCCAAGTTACTTAATAATTCTCTTCTCGTGACCTTGTTCACCTGACAAAAGGCGATTAGTTCATTCACCAATTCTACTGGTACTGCTGGATAATCATGTAACTGAAATAACCAGGCATGACGTAACACTTCATCCTCCGAAAAGAGCAGGGGTCGAATTTTTTCAATAAATGTTTGCATTATTACTCCTCAGCTATTCTGCAGAATTTGTCAATAAACGGAAGTAAGTCCTACATAGACACGTTTAATCCAGCAACGGCGGCGGTGTATTTGCCATCATTTCTTTAAAATTACGGGCATTCGGCACTTCACTCATCACGAGCTCCACACCTAAAAGTTTCGCTAATTGTGCCAGTACTTCCTTTAATTCCTTTTTCACATATACCTTGCTAGGGCGAACCGGTATTTCACTCAACAACTGCCAGAACATCTGCTGCTGAATAAACTCAATTTTCGGGAATGGCATAATATCACTATACAGCGCTTCTCCTGTTGTCCGGTCCAATGCCACACATACAACGGGGTAAATCAAAAGATCTTCATCCTCTACTGACGGCACAGCATGCGGCAAGTAAAATAAATCAAATTCCAGCTGTAACGCTACTTTTGGCTTTCGCTTAAACTTGGCACGTTCTATATCCGTTATCTCAATTTCAAGTTCTCCCTTAGCAGGCATATTCACATCTAATAAGTATTCCCCGTGAATTGAACCGGCTTCTGTTACCTTGAATGCCGGATACGTATGCCGCGGTACAACGGGATAACGCCAATCTTGCATGCGCTTTTGTGTCACTTGTATCATCGCCTGAACAATTAATTTCAACACTTCTACATCAATAAAACTCGGTACAGTTGGCACTGCTCCCGGATTATAGGAGCGGAACTGAATCCATTTGTTTTTCCCCCGGAAGCTTCTTCCACAATCTTTAATGAGCTGATAATCCGCTTTTTCCAGCTCTGCACGATCCACAAAATTCACAGTAAAACCACTTAAGTCTAAATAAACATCTTCTTCCAATGTTTTTCCGGAAAGCAACTCAGCAAGCATCTTGTAGCCATGCTCTTCTTCATATATCATCAAACCATACTGTTGACCAGCATTCCCCATGACAGAGACATAAAACACCTCATCATATTCCTCTAGTTCTAGCGCAACAATATCAGTGTTCTCAAAATAATTCCACGGTTTCATTTTATTCAATGTATCTGACAGTTGTAATAATGTTTCATAATCGGGGTCCATGAACTTTTCGATATCCCCAAAATTTGTATCTATCATTATCTTTTTTAAACTTAATTTTAAATTCAGTTCTTCTAAATCAACTTTTTTCTTACGCGGCGATTGCAATGACCCTTCTCCTGCAAGACACACCTCAAATTCTAATCGCTCGTCCAAAATTTTTTCAAGCTGTACTTTCGCTTCAAATTTATTTTCAGCACAATACAACAATTTGTCACCCGGCTGTAATAACCAGTCGCTGAGCAGCTCCTCCCCGGTATCCAAAACCTGATCTCCTTCCGGAAATGTATAAATGGTTTCATTTGCCGGTTTACCATTTCTAACCTGGGCCTCATATTTCGTATTCACTACGCCCAGTTCATCAAAGCCTGACGCAATGACAAACTCTAAATCAAATAATGTTTGCTCAGGAAACACTTGAAATACTCGATATACTTTTGGATTTTTAATACTTTCCACATGAATTTGATACATTTAATCATCCTTACTTTCCATATTTCTAATTATGATTACTATGACCGTTTAGTTTTTTGTTTTTTGTTTTTTGTTTAGCCATTCTAAAGCATCACTATTTAACGTACCATCTTTTTCCGTATAAATAATTTCCTCACACAGTATGCAGTAACCCACCCCATCTTCCATTTCTATAAATGCATAACATACAGGACAATTTGCCTCTGTTCTCATATTAATCTTCTTCCTATTCAAGCTGTTTATAAAAATCTGATGGAAAACTCGATTCTCTTAGATGACATCGTTATTCTATTACAGCTTCTATTAATTTTTTCATTGATGCTCATAATCCATTGTACCTTGGCATGTACGCTTCGCCAAATATATTAATTTTCTTTTCCCGTTCGACACGTTTCAAATTCAAATAGAGTACCCGGCGCAAAACATACTCAATATAATTTTCTAAATATTCAGAATTAAATTGTTATTGCGATTATCGTAATGTATAATTACGAATATAGCAATAATACGCTGAATACTTTGTTTTTATAAAAAAACATCCATGAGCTTTTCACTCCCAACCATGGCATGAAAATAAATTATTTACACAGAAAAAATCTTTCCGCAAAACCAAGGAGAATAGGTTCATTACCATAACTTGCGATTGATCCCTGTTCGGGCTGATCAACATGATGCCGATCACGAATACACAATCTCCGGATATGTCGGACTTCTTAGCCGTTCCCACTGGCCGGGAGATATCTCCCACGCTTTAACTGGTTGTCCCCCCTTTTGAAGAAAAATGAAAAAACAATATATAAAGAGGTGTTTTGATGCAAATTAAAAAAGACCGCCGCGTACAGCATTCTCGTAATTTAATCAAGAAAACCTACATTTCTTTAATTGAAGAAAAACGATCTGTCGGCGTATCTATAACCGAAATCGTCGCACGCTGTAACATTAACCGCTCCACTTTTTACATGCATTTTCAAACAAAGGAACACTTGCAAAATCAAATTACGGTAGAGTTTATCGAAGAGCTTTGCACCATCATCAAACAATATGCCCAAGCATCTCCCAAATCCTTTTTTGACCCCCTTGTACAACTGGCGATCTTTCAATATATCGAACAGCATTCCTTTGCCTTCCATACGTTACTAACCTACACGGATTCTTTTATGAAGAAGCTTTCGTTTGAGCTTTATAGCTTATTTTTACTTACTGTACGTGACAAGATGCCAACACCTCAGATTGCCGCTACTTATTATGCATCCGTCATTACCGGCATGATTTTTCATTGGAGTGTCGAATCGAATTACCATCATCCCGCACAATATATGGCGCAGGAAACGACGAAGCTTTTTGAATCGAATATGCTTTTGCAGGAGCACCATAAATAAAAGAGCGATTTGTGCCGAATCTTCAGTAAAAAACCATCAAAAGGGATGCCAGTGTTGGATATCCGACATTTCCTGCTGTTTTGTGGATTGAAATCAGAAAATGCAATCTTTTATAATGAGGCTTACTAAACAAGTGGAAGGAGACTCAATAATTGTAAACGCTTTATTAAAGGATAAAGGAGATGAAGGCATATGGAAAGTATGGAAACAAATCCACAAAGCGAGAAGATAACGAAGTCACAATGGGTTCAATTTTTATCACTCGTTTTTGGCGCATTTGTAGCGATTGAGGCAATGGCGTTTCAGGCGCCGGCTATTCCTGTTATTTCTCAGCATTTTGAACTGCCAACCTATTTAGCAGGTTTAATTTTACTAACCTTTTATATTGCTTCTGCTACACTGTATCCTATTGTAGGCCGGTTAGCGGATCAGTATGGCCGTAAAAAGATGCTGGTCATCGGCATGATTATCTTCACTATTTCCGAAGTAGCCGCTGCCGTAGCACCTGGTTTTACCCTTTTCCTCATGGCCAGGGTGTTTCAAGGGGTAGCGGTCGGTTTTATTTTACCTGTTGCGATTGCTTATATCGCTGTTATTTTCCCGCCTGAAAAACGCGGGATGGCTTCCGGCATTTTTTCATCCGTGCAAGCATTCGCCGCGATGTCCGGGGCTGCCATTGCCGGCTATTTAATTCTGCAATTCGGCTGGCCTATCATTTATTGGGTAAGCGCAGCGCTGGCTTTTCTCGGCTTGGTTGTTGTCATTATATTCGTGGAGGAATCGAAAGGAGAGAAGCAGGAATCGTTTGATTTTTTAGGCCTGTTCCTTATCTTTGTCACATCGGCAACGCTCCTGTCCGTCTCAACAATCGGGAAAACATTCGGCTTCTTTTCACCTTATACGATTATTACGTTGATTGTGGGAATCGGGACCATTATTCTTTTATGGATTTGCGAAAACCGCCTCAAAAATCCGTTAATTGAGCTATCCTTATTGAAAATCAGATTGTTCAGTATGGCAGTCGGCATTAATCTGCTAATCGTCGCAACCTTTATGCTCTTCATCTACAGTATGAATTTCTTCACCGCATCACGTCCGGGCGGGGATGC
>DEQA01000055.1:2280-3598 GCA_002359075.1 Planococcaceae bacterium UBA3378 | reverse complement strand
TCGATTTTAATCAGCATTTTCTTTATTCCTATTATTGTGATGATCATATTTACAATGATTGATGTTACCATTCCCTTTAGTAATCTTGCTGTATTAGCAGTATGTCTTGGGTTTGTTTCAGGAGCCAATACACCCATCTTAATGAAATTTGCCTTAAACGAAGTACCTAGTGAAAAACTTGCCGCAGGAGCTGGCTTATTCTCTTTCATCCGCGATTTCGGCACACCGTTAGGCTCGGTAACAGGCATTGTTCTCTTCTCCATCTTTAAAGACACTGCTTTTAAGGAAACATTGCTCGCCTCTGCAAGTGAAGCAGGCATTTCAAGCGAGCACTCTGCAGCACTGCTGGCGGCCGGCCAAACAGGGACTGTGGAAAATAGTGCCTTAGCTGAACATCTCTCGTCATTAGGGGTATCTTTCGAGTCCATCTATGCAACCGCAAATGCAGCTGGTCTTACAAGTGCTGTCCATACGATCGCCTATATCGCAATGGCCTTGTTTGCTATTATTCTCTTGCTGTGCATTCTCATTCCAAAGCCGAAAAAGATTCCTGCTCCAGTAACCGATACAGTTGAAATAAAAATGGTGGAAGAGACACTTTCATAATAGTTCGTTCCATAAAAAAGAGCTGCATCTGCAGCTCTTTAATCTTCCAATAAAGCCCCTTCCGGCTGCCTAGACATTGCCTAAATAGCTTCGCGTGATGTTTGGAAGAACAATTTCTCCATTCTTACTGTATTTCTCAAAAAGCTCTGTCAGGAGATAAACAAATTTTTCATATGCTTCGTCATTTTTTTTCGGCGCATAAGACGCTGATAAATTCCTTCCCAAAAAGCCTTCATAATCAAACAGCAAATCATTTTGGAATATCTTCAACTCATACTTTCCATCTTTAAAAAAGTGGTTAAATACTTCTGAAGTTTCCTCTATTCCGCCGCTAAACCCGTTGAAATTCGGACAGGTCTTTTGGCAAATTTCTGCATTTTCTTTAATAAGCGGGCTGGCTGAATCTCTGCTGTTCCAAACAAGAGCAACCTTTGCCTGCTGCTTCAAAATCCGCTGGCATTCGATTTTAAATGCTTTTTTATCAAACCAATGAAATGCCTGGGCAACCGTTACCAAATCTACACTGTTCTCTTCTAAAGTGGTATTTTCTGCAGTTGCATTTATGGAGGTAAAACGGGAATAAGGCTTTAACGATTGCTCAGCTTTCGTTCTCATTTCATCATTTGGCTCAACACCCATAACCGTTAACCCTCTTTCAAGCAGCAGGCGGCTGAATATCCCTGTACCAGAACCGATATCCGCCACAATCTGA
>DEQA01000055.1:0-2250 GCA_002359075.1 Planococcaceae bacterium UBA3378 | reverse complement strand
ATATATTCATTCGGGTAACTAGGGCGGTATTTCGCATAGATTTCAGCCTTGCCGGTAAATTTTTCAGTTGTTTTCATAGTACTCCCTTCCTCCCCGCGGTTTTTAGTGCAAAATAGCATAGCACATAAAATCACCTATTCTTTTACAGATATTTTAGCATATTTCTTACTTAAGCTAACGTGCCCCTGTTTAATTATGCCATTTTATAATGGTAAAGGAGTTACGGGTCGGTTAGGGCAATATTTGCAATTGGGATCACTGCATGTCGTTTCAATCCAATCATTACATTTTGGACAAAACCAAGCATCAAAATCATCGTAATATACTAAATTAAACTTGCATGTAGTACAAAATGTATCTTGTTCAATTTGACCATAAAATTCAAAGTCGCCTATTTTAACCTTTCCATACACTTCTATCATTTTCATAAAGATTCTCCATTTTGTTTATTCACTTTTTAATAGTAAAACTCCCCAGCTTACTACTCATTCGTACCATTATTCACCCCGCGCCGGAAATCCTCCATCTGTTTCCGTACTACCGCCGGGGGAATGAGCACAACATGTTCACCTTTCTCATTACAGGTGAAAATTCCTTTGAAAACTTCAGGCATGGCATCGTATTGTTTCTCCAGCTGTTCATTAAATTCTTTGAAACAGTCATAAGGATAGTTTTCCAGCAGATAGGGCATCAAAAAGGCGGACCGCAGGATTTCATATTCCTGATAATTATACGGTGTTCTTTCCGGAATTTTTTTCAAGATCTCCAACATCCTCTTCATTAAAACGGCAACTTCTTCTTCGCTTGCAAAGGCAGCATATCCTCTAATGGCAGTAAGCCGCATATCCAAATACCGCTCTTTTTTATATGCTTGTAAAAAAAAGTCCTTTCCGTCCTCCGGCAAGTCAAATACTAATTGCTTTAATAAGGCATACCTTTCGGCTATATCCTTTGTATGAAAATAGGATTCCATTTTTGTGTTTCTTTCGTCCATATATTCCGCCCCCATTTTTGAGCTGTAAGAATTACTGCTCCTCACGATTTTCACGTTACTAGCTTACAACTTATAAGCGTAATACCTCTGTTATCATGACTTACGCGGTTTCTTTGGGTACATCCCGTTTTACGGCCTCACATTAAAAGCAGCCCGTAGCTCCATACTTGCTAATAGAAATCGCAGTATACGATCCAATCCTGTTTTTCTTGATTGTAGAAAAAATAAAAACTGCCGCTATCCACAATGTTAAAGCGAGCCTTTTCATCTGAACTTATTTGAAATACAAATGGATAATCCTCCCCAAAAGAGACGCCGCCTTGCGTAAATGAAGGGTACCCTCCAACTTTATGAGTGGAATATATTTTTTCTACAATATCTTCGTAATAGTCAATCTTCTGCTCTAATTCAAGCCGTATGATTTCATTTTCTATTTCTGGAGCAATGTGATCAGAATCCTCCCAAGAAGGGCTATCATTACTAACCAATAAAGGCGTTAACGGAAAAGGCTTTATCCTTTTAGACTGCTTATTTACCTTTTGTAATGCATCCGTTTCCGTATAACCATTTATTTTGAAAAATGAAGCTAAATTATCCTCATTTAGATGATTGAATACATCGAAATCCATATAAATAGTTAATAATTGATAGCTTATCAATTCCTTCGGTACGTAAGGTAAGTTTTGTAAAAATATTGTACAAATAGGATCGAAGTTAGATGGTATAGGCTCTCCTTCTTTTTCCCATAAAACTTTGCCAACCCAACTTTCACCCCATTCCTCTGTGGGCCGGAATCCACCTGTTTGAAAGATTGTAGCTTGTTTAAATAATGTATTTTTAATTTGTGAAACATTCAATAAATTTACCCCCTGCTACGTTTTATATTCATCATATAAATATGTTAGTGTAAATCCACAAGACTTTTTCACTGTTATTTCCTCATAGGACCTGCTTTTTGAAGTCTCTTCCGTAAACAGTACGGCAAATGCGCACGTAAAACAAATCACCAAAATTTCTATTACCAATTATAACAACTATTGGATACAAACCAAATTAAACAGCCAGTCACTGGTAAAATATCGGCAACTGGCTGTTTAAAAAGGTGTTTTATACTTGTTCCAAAAATATTAGACGTCCTCAAATTTCACAACGACAATATTATCAAATACTTTAATTGAATCTTTTGCAGGCCAAGCAGGCATTTCTTTATATTCCGTGCTTTGCTGGATTCTTTCCATTTCTTCCTTAGTGGCAAA
>DEQA01000224.1 GCA_002359075.1 Planococcaceae bacterium UBA3378 | reverse complement strand
TCCATCGCATGTTGGATGATTTCCTCTGTTTCCGAATCAATATTTGACGTTGCTTCATCCAAAATCAGGATGGCAGGATCAAATGCCAAAGCCCGGGCAAAGGAAATTAATTGGCGCTGCCCCGAAGAAAGAGTGCTTCCCTTTTCAATGACAGGCTCATCCAGCCCTTTTTCCAAATTCTTCAGTACCCTCTCTCCCCCGACTGCTGCTAAAGCCCGCTCCACTGTATCACGGGTGATTCGCTCATCGTTTAAGCTGACATTCGAGGCAATGGTACCTGTGAATAAATAGGGGTCTTGCAGTACAATGCCCATATGATCGCGTACAGCCTGACGGGAAAGATGCGTTATATCCATACCATCGATCAGGATTCGTCCCTTTTGTGGATCGTAAAAGCGGAACAGCAAGTTCATGATGGAGCTTTTACCGGAACCCGTATGGCCGACTAAAGCTACCGTCTCTCCCTTTTTCGCTTCAAAATTCAAGTTTTTTAATACATAGTCGTCACCTTTATAGGCAAACGATACATTTTCAAATAGGACATTTCCTTCATAACGGGATACACGCTTCCTGCTTACCTCTTCCCCCGTCTGCTCCAGCAGCTCAAATACCCGTGAACCGGCAACTAAGGAGCGTTCCAGCTGTGAAAACTGATTAACAATATTCACAATCGGATTAAACAGGCGGGTAATATAGTCGACAAATGCGTATAATGTACCGGCAGATACAGCTTCCGGCAATGTCATCGACTGTGTGCCAAAATAAAAGATGAATACAGCAAACATGATAAGACGCATGACATTCACCAAATTATGCGCAGTAGCAGAATCCAGCACAAGCAGCTTGCGGTTGTATTCATAATGCTCTTCATTCATCTCTGCAAACTCTTTTTTCATTTGATTTTCACGGCGGAATGCCTGGATAATTGTCATCCCGTTAATGGATTCATTAATCATCGCATTAATATCCGCAATTTTCGTACGGATGACATGGTTATAGGCGGATGCATATTTACGATATAAAATCATCCAAATATAGACGATCGGGATAAGGATCAATGTAAATGACGCCATCTTCCAGTTCAAGATAAACAGCGCAACATACACCCCTGCAATGGAAATGATACTTGTAGCAAATTGCGCAAGAACCGTTACATATAGATTTCTTACCGCTTCTGTATCGTTTGTGACGCGGGCCACCACTTTTCCTGCCGGCAGATTATCAAAATACTGAATCGGCAGTTCCTGTAGATGCCCAAATACATCCTTTCTCATCTGCTGAACGATACGGTTTGCCCCCTGCTGAAGGCTTAAAAACATAAAATAACGGAAAACCGCTGTCAGGACAGCCAGCAGGAAAAACAAGGCCAACAGCCAGGCAATCGGCTCTGCCGAAAGCTTCCCCGGCTCCATATAATGGTCGATAATATATTTTGCGATAAACGGTCCTGCAATATCAGCCAGGACAGCCAATGTTAATAAAAGCAGCCCAATTACAATTGGTTTTTTAAACTTTGCTGCGTAGACATACAGTCTTTTCGATGTACTCATGCGCCCACCTCCTCTAGCTGCTGGCGGTCATATTGCTCTTTATACCAGCCACCTAAAGCAATCAGCTCCTCATGTGTACCACGCTCTATAATGACGCCATCATCCAATACAATAATTTCATCGGCATGCTGGATACCCGATAGACGGTGCGTCGAAATGACCGTTGTTTTCCCTGCACGCTCTGTCTGTATATTTTCAATAATTTTCGATTCTGTCTTTGCATCAACTGCCGACAATGAATCATCTAAAATTAAAATTTCAGGATTTTTAATGAGTGCCCGTGCAATAGAAACACGCTGCTTTTGACCACCCGATAAAGATACACCCTTTTCACCAACAAGCGTTTCCAAGCCCATCGGCAAATGCTCTAAATCTTTTTCGAAATATGCCAGGCGGATTGCTTCAGCAATATCTTCGTCCGTGGCACCCTCTTTACCAAACTTAATGTTCTCACGAATGGTACGTGAAAATAACACATGATCCTGCGGCACATAACCGATCCAGTCAAGCACCTGTTCCTTTGTCAGCTTAGCCAGGTCCACATCACCCATTACTATTTGGCCTTCACCGAGAGGATATTCCATTAATAGCTGTCGAATAAATGTTGTCTTCCCGGCACCTGTTTTCCCAACAATGCCAAGTGTCTCACCTTTTTTCAGGTGTAAGGAAATCTGCTGCAAGTTCTTTACCTGCGACAATGGATACTGGAATGTAAAACTGTCGAAGCCGATTGCATGAGGTGTGTCGACTGTCTGCGGAGATAAAGGATTTTGTACATCCGCTTTATAATCAAGCGTTTCCTGTACACGATCGAGTGAAGCACTTCCCTGCTGCATGACATTAATCAGTTCCCCAATAGCAAACATCGGCCAAACGGCAAGCCCCAGATAGACATTAAAGGATACAAGCTGGCCTACTGTCAGCTCTCCTCCTGAAACAAGAACGGCCCCGTACCCCAGTGCTACCACATAACATATTGCTGTTCCGATCTTTGTTATAGGCATGAACAAACCATTAATGAAGGCCACTTTCATATTCTTTTTATAAACATCCTCACTCATGTCGGCAAAGCGCTGTTCATCCTTTGCTTCCTGTACATAGGCACGGATGACACGGACTCCTGCCACCGATTCAAGGACACTGTCATTCAATTCACCAAATGATTCCTGCGCGGTCATATAGCGTTCATGCACGATCTTTCCTAAATACTGAATAAGAATGGCCATAAACGGTATTGGCAGCATCGCGAAAAATGTTAGCTTCCATGAAATGAAAATGCCCATCGCACAGATGATAGCCCCCATATAAACCGTAGAATCAATAAGTGTCATGACACCAAATCCGGCAGTTAATGACACGGCGTTCAAATCATTTGTTGCCCGGGCCATCAGATCACCCGTCCGGTTCTTTTCATAAAACGTAGGTGTCATTTTTAAAAATTGGTGCATGAGCCTTTTCCGCAATATCCGGTCAAGCTTGATCGCACCGCCAAACAGCTGATACTGCCATACATAGCCCATCGTATAGCTTAATACTACCGCTAGCAAAATAGCGCCGACATACAACCACAGCTGGCTGCTTGTCATGCCCCCGCCTGTCATATCATCGATTGCTTCTCCGACAAGCCAAGGCGGCAGTACTTCAATAACGCTAGCTAAAATTAATAGCACAATGGCTACTGTATATTGCTTTTTATATTCCTTGAAAAACCATTTTAATTTAAACAGTACATCAAACATAAGATTTATTTCCTTCCTTCTTCTTCTTCGATTCCACTACCCGCTATCAAGCGATTCCTTTGTAAAAAACGTTCTTTTCGCCTTTATAATTCTCATTTTTAGTCCTCCTCTTTCCTTTTTCACACCGTGCCGATCCGCCGTGGCCTTCGTCAGCACTCTGCCCTGCAAATAAAGCTGCCGGCAGAAAACCGATCCGGAAAAAGCCTTTTCCCAATCAAAAAAACACCTACCCTTTTTAGGATAAGTGCCTAAAAAAAGTACAGGTAAGCCTCACCTGTACTCCTTCTTTTATGCGCGTTTCAAGCAAATAATGAAAAGAATGGCTGCAGGATAGGGGAATGATGTGTAATTGCTGGCGAAATTTTTTTAATAGTCATCATCTCCGGTCCTCCATTCCTTACGATTATTTAGTGTGTCTTAACATTAGCATACAGAAATTTCCTATGTCAATATTTTTTGAAAATATAATATTTTGTGTCAAATCATTTATTCGTTTATTCGTTTATTCCTTTCTTCATTTTGTAAAAAGTTTAAAAACATTCATGAAGGCAAAATTTGTTTTTTCCTTTGAAATATTTTATGATTATCCTATCTAATATTTTTTCTCATAGGAGGTGTATTCTTTGCTTGCCCCGCTCATTTGCGCCGTAAGCAAAGATAGTATTTGGACGTAGATATAGTTGAGCTAACCATTAAGCTCGGAGCATTCGCTCTATTAATTGCCGCTACGGCATTTTTCGTTGCAACAGAGTTTGCCATTGTAAAGGTAAGAACAACACGAATTGATCAGCTTGTTGCTGAAGGCGACAAAAGAGCGATCAAGGCGAAAAAGGTAATTTCAAATCTGGATGAATATTTGTCTGCCTGTCAGCTCGGTATTACAATCACATCGCTTGGTCTTGGATGGCTGGGTGAACCGACATTTGACTTAATTCTGCACCCATTATTTGAACTAATTGGCCTGGAAGTGCGTGTCACTTCTGTATTATCATTTGCTCTTGCGTTTGCAATTGTTACATTCTTGCACGTTGTTGTAGGGGAGTTAACACCAAAATCATTTGCTATTCAAAAATCTGAAGAACTTACTTTACGTTTAGCGGGACCACTGATTTTGTTCCATAATGTCATGTATCCATTTATCCGTGCTTTAAACGGTTCATCACGTGGACTTGGCCGTTTGTTCGGTCTGCAGGTCGTATCAGAATCTGAAGTAGCCCACTCGGAAGAGGAGCTCCGTATCATTCTGACAGACAGCTATAAGGGCGGTGAGATTAATTCTTCTGAGTACGAATATGTAAATAGTATTTTCGAATTCTCCGATCGTCTTGCAAAAGAGATAATGGTCCCTCGTACTGAAATTACCAGCATTGAAAAGGATTTAACTTTGCGTGAGGTATTTGAAGTGATGGGGGTTGAGCAATATACACGTTATCCTATTACAGATGGTGACAAGGACCATGTCATTGGACTTGTAAACATGAAACATCTGCTTACTGCCTATATTAAAAATCCGGAAAACGGCGATAAATTAGTAACCGATTACATGCAGCCGATCATCCGTGTAATCGAAACGATTCCGATCAGTGACCTGTTGCTGAAAATCCAAAAGGAACGTATTCATATGGCCATTTTAATGGATGAATACGGCGGTACATCCGGTCTTGTTACAATTGAAGATATCATCGAGGAAATTGTCGGTGATATTCAGGATGAATTTGATGAAGATGAAATTCCCGAAGTACAAGAAATAACAGAGGGTGAGCACTATATCTTCGATGCTAAAATGCTGCTGCAGGAAGTCAATGACATCCTTGGCATAAACATTGAAGACGAAGACATTGATACAATTGGCGGATGGTTCATGACACAGCATTTCGATGCAGTGGAAGGTGATACGATTGAAGCCTATGGTTATGAATTTAAAATTAAGGAACTTGATGGTCATCATATCCTATACCTAGAAGTAACAAAATTACCAGAAAAAGACGCAGAAATCTTCGAAGAAGAATAATGGTTAGGAAAACGGCTCTCTCAATTTAGAGGGTCGTTTTCTCGTATTCTAAATCTTGCGGGGGGAACTATTATGGAATTATATTCAAATTTGCGTGCTGGAGAAAAAGGGGCCTGGCTTTCCATCGGGACGTATATCTTCCTGAGTGCGATGAAGCTGATTGTCGGCTATTTAGGTACTAGTGCTGCCCTGAAAGCGGATGGTTTAAATAATACAACCGATATTATTGCATCCATTGCTGTTTTAATCGGGCTTCGGATTTCCCAAAAGCCCCCCGACCGGGTTCACCGGTATGGTCATTTACGTGCGGAAACCATTGCGTCACTCATTGCTTCCTTTATCATGATGGTCGTAGGGCTGCAGGTGCTTTCCACTTCTATTCGAAGTATGTTTACACCCATGCAGGAGACCCCTTCCATATTGACGGCGGTTGTTGCCCTTTTTAGTGCCGGTATCATGTATGTTGTCTACCGCTATAACCTGGCACTTGCCGACAAGATTAAAAGCTCTGCCGTTCGGGCTGCAGCTTATGATAACCGGTCAGATGCTCTTGTAAGTATCGGGACAGCGATCGGTATTCTAGGAGCCATTTTCGGATTTCCGATTATCGATATTATTACAGCCTTAATCGTTGGGCTGATTATTATTAAAACAGCCATCGAAATTTTCTGGGAGGCTGTCGTTACATTAACAGATGGATTTGATACAGAAGAAATGGAAGCGTTACGGAAACTGATCGAAAAGGTAGAAGGTGTTATCAAGATTACCGATTTAAAGGGACGCTCCCATGGCAATATGAATTTTATTGATGTAACCGTGACGGTCAACCCTTATTTAAATGTCATTGAAAGCCACAAAATCAGTGAACAAATTGAGGCAACTGCCCAAAGCTTCAATCCATATTGTATTGTACTCGTGCATATCGAGCCTCACTTTATACCATCAGCTACTGACTCTCCGTAGCTAATAAAAAAAATGCGAATGGGACAAGCCCACTTCGCATTTTTATTTTTTCAGCCGCTCTTTTGCTTGTTCCCGCTGACGATCCATCTTTAGACCTTTGTACCGGATAATGGCACCGATCACGACAAATATCCATCCAATCGCTAGAAAGGCCAGCTGCATGGTCTTATTGTCAGCCGGGAGTATCCCCAAGATCACAGCCGCTATGACTAGTATTCCGGAGAAAGAAACAAGCACTCCCGCCATAACGATACTCATAGTAGCACCCCTATTTATTCAAGTAGATCCATTATACACTATTAAGCCGTTACATCACGTTTATTGAAAATAATAAAACTGCTTAAGACAAATAGAATAGCATAGACCGCTAATACAGTTAAGGAAAACGGCAGTGTTACCCCTTCTAAATACGGCGTACTGCCACTTGCATACTGGGTTAGATCCGAATGCGAAATCCATACATATTTAGCGAAGCTGTACTTGCTCATCAGTGTAATAATCAATGTACCCATCATAGAAATAACAAGCGTCAGCCCGATTGCTAAAGAGCTTGAACGGAAAATAGAGCCCAGCATAAAAGCAAAGAAGATAGACATAAAGAAGTCTCCAAAAGATAATATAAAATTTTCGAAGATAGGTTTCCATACACCTACTTCTTTAATTGCCCCATCTACTATTTGCAGGTTATGCGAGACATCTGTGCCCCATAAAACAAGAGCGATGAAAGCAGTCCCTGCAAGACACACTGCATATAACAGCAGACCAAATAGAATAACTGTCAGCAGCTTGGATAATAAAATTTTTGTTCTGGACACAGGCCGTGTCAGCAGCATTTTTATCGTGCCGGACGAAAACTCGGAAGATACAATTCCTGCTGCTACCACAACGGAAAAAATCGTGACTATCATCATAAGCCCTACCCCATAGCTCATATAACTATCAAAAGTAGCAGTGACAGCAAGGGGAATATCCTCTGCCAGCCGGTACTCATTCAGTGCAATTTGTTCATTAAAGTAGGCCGCATCCGCTGCAGCAATTCCCTCTTCTGCGAGCATGCTTTTATATATATCCGTTTCTTCCTGTACAGACGTACGCCAGTCTTTATCATCCTCTGTATATTTCATAACGATCGCCGGAACAATCGCTAATAAAATCGCTAACACCAGCATGGTCCAGCTGCTCTTTCTAGCCCATAATTTCATCCATTCATTTCTAATGTACTTCAGCAATTGCGCCGCCTCCTGTCATTTCTAGGAATTGATCCTCAAGTGTTTTTACATGCGGCTGCACGGTATATAATTGTACGCCCGCTTCGAATAGTTGCTGTGTCAGTACAGGGACATCCTTCTTCTCAATTTCGACAATTAGACCGTCCCCCTGCACAGCAAACGTATAGTCATGCTTCTCCAAGACAGCCGAACCCGCCTGAACCGAAGTCGGTTCGATATAATAAAGAGAGACTGCCGTATTTTGAAGGTCGCGGATATCGATCAGCTTGCCGTTTTGAATAACAGCTATCCGGTCACACATCAGCTCCATTTCGGATAATAAATGACTGGAAATCACGACAGCAATTCCTTCTGTTTCAGCAATGTGCCGCAAATGATTCCGAAACTCCCGTATCCCTGCCGGATCAAGTCCGTTCGTCGGTTCATCTAAAATCAGAAACTTCGGGCGGTGTAAAAGTGCCTGGGCCAGACCGAGGCGCTGACGCATGCCAAGAGAATATGTCCCTACTTTTTCGTGAATTCTTTTTTCCAGACCAACCTGCTTCACAACTTCGTCGATCCGCTCTTTTG
>DEQA01000133.1:5355-11527 GCA_002359075.1 Planococcaceae bacterium UBA3378 | reverse complement strand
GAAAAATTGAACGAAGAAGAAGCGAAAGCTCTGTTAGTAGAGATTTTCACCGCCCGCAATTACGGTAATCAGGAAATGATACGGACGATGAATGAAATAGTGGAGCGGCTTGGGATGGAAAAGCAGTAAGCGCCTCATAATGAAGCGCTCTTATCAGACCGGTTTTCGGTTTTTCGCCATTTGCTTTACATAGGCATAGATTGTAGGAATGAGGACAACACCTGATATGAGCAGCAGGGTGAACATCAAGTTATCAGCAACCCACGGAATATTTCCGAGGGCATATCCGGAGAAAAGCCATACGATTGTCCATAGTAGGGCACCCAACACATTATAACGTACAAATTTTTTATATGGATATTGGGTGTAGCCAGACATAAATGGTGTCATTGTCCGCATCAGCGGGATAAAGCGGCTGAACGTCAAGGCGACCCGATCATAATCTTCGATAAAGGTCTTGGCTTTTGCGAAAGCTTCAGAAGGAATAAAACGAACGAGCAATGACTTTTCTTGCGGAACCTTTCCGAATAGCCTGCCAATCAAATAATTGTTACTATCAGCCAATGTAGTTGCGATAAAGTAAAGGACGAACAGTGCGATAATGTCCAGTTTATCAAGAGCAGCTAATGTTCCGCTGGCAAAGACAAGTGAATCTCCCGGTAAAAAGGTGAGAACGATAAAAGCTGTCTTTGTAAATACGACGGTAAATAGTAAAAGATAAATAGTGATGCCGAATTTCTTAATGTAATAATACAGCTCTGTATCAATCATTCTTAAAAAATCAAAAATTTCTGCAATCGACATAAAAAACCCTCGTCTAATTATTTTATTATTCTATTATAGGCGGAAATTTAAATAAAACACAAATAAATGTCACCTATCCAAAGAAGAAAGGAGAGAAAGAAATGGATTTGAATCGACCAAAAATACATATTGAAAAGACGTTGCTGGAAAAGTTTGCGAATATAGTAGGGATTGCCGGTATATTAGTCATGGTATTGCTTGTTGCCCTTAACTGGAGCAGTCTGCCTGATACCGTACCTACCCACTTTAATGCAGCAGGGAATGCGGACGGTTGGGGTTCCAAATTTACGCTGCTCATCTTGCCTGTTATCGCCGTACTTTTACATATTCTTTTGGAAGTGGTAGAGAGAAAACCGCATACGCATAATTACCCGGTACGTTTCACAGAGGAAAATGCGCCGCTCTTTTATGCCGAAAGCGTAAAAGTAATTAATTTGACGAAAAATATTATGGCTGTCATGTTTGCATATATTACCTATCATATCGTGCAGGGGGCCTTGAACGGCAGTGACCAGCTCAATATTATGGGACTGGCGGCCTTTATCATTCTTTTATTTCTCGACATCATTGTCGGCATGGTCCGCATGTCGAAAATCAAATAGCTTTTTTGATTGAGTACATAAAGAAGTCGTATAGGGGAAGAACGCATGGGCATGTATCTACTCTTTTTGAAAATGGTTCTAGGCTGACGGCAAAAATTTATTGTATGATGGGTAGTGGAGTCTAGCAATAAGGGAGAGAGAATGATGAAAGCATATTTAGCAAACGGATTATTTTCAATTGGCGACCGCTATGTAAACGAACAGATTGCCAAAGCATTACGTGAGGCAATTGCCGATATAGATCTCTACGTGCCGCAGGAAAATGACGCTATCAATGATAAATCAGCATATGCTGACAGCCTAGCTATCGCTGCTGCGGATTTGGCGCATTTACAGGCAAGCGATGTGCTGATTGCCGTCGTGGACGGCGTGGAAATCGATGCGGGGGTAGCCGCGGAAATTGGTGTCTTCTCGACATTTAACCGGCCCATCATCGCACTGCTTTCCGATGTCCGCCAACAAGGACGGGATAATGGGAAAAAGATTCAGGCGCTGGTGGAAGACGGTTTGGAAAACCAATTCATCTACCGTAATTTATTTGTAGTGGGCCTTATTAAACAAAATGGCGTGATTGTAAGCACGATTGAGCAACTGGTCGAGGAAGCGAAGAAATGCGTGCGGTAAATCGTTTAAAAATAGCGTAATAATCAGGCAGGGTGTGCGAATGCATAACCCTGTCTTTTTTGTTTTTTAATAAAGAGAACGGAGGTGATTGGATGGAGGACAAGATTTGACAGCCGGAAGAATGAATAATTGGGTCAAAAGATGCAGTTGTATTGATACAGAACAGGGCTCATTTTTTGACTAGCACATTATCAAAAATAAAATTACAGGTAAATATGACGGAACTTTCTGTTTATTATAGTATTATAGAAAAAATATGTTTTTTCCAGAATGATAATTACATAAGAGCGCAGTAATGATTTTAAAAAAGATTGATAAATTAAAATGAAAAGACAGTTTTTACTATTGAAATACTCCCTTTTGTACAACAGCTTACCGTTCGAAAAGCTCTTGTTATATAACAATTTTAATGCTAATATTTAAAAAGTTAGACAAACGGCTGATCAGGTAAAGCACAAAATAACCTGTATCCAAAAGTAAAAAACGTTTGTTGGGTTAAATTTAAAAAGTTAGGAGATAATTTAATGAATGCCATAACATTAGTAATAGGGGCAATCTGTGTACTCGTGATTGCATATCGTTTTTATGGAATTTTCTTCACAAAAAAAGTGCTGAAAATCAATGAAAATCAACCAACACCAGCTCATGAAAATAACGATGGAAAAGACTTTGTTCCAACTAATAAATGGATTGCCTTTGGGCATCATTTTGCGGCGATCGCGGCTGCAGGTCCATTAGTAGGACCAATATTAGCAGCGCAATTTGGTTATTTACCTGGTTATTTATGGTTATTAATTGGGGCCGTTATCGGGGGGGCTGTGCACGATGCGGTCGTATTATTTGCTTCGATGACAAAAGGCGGTAAATCTCTTTCAGAGGTTATGCGTGAAGAGTTGGGACCGGTAGCAGGTTTTTGTACAGGCTTAGCTATGCTGTTTATCATTACGATCACAATGGCGGGTCTATCGATGGTTATTTTAGGCGCTTTAGCAGAAAACCCATGGGGAACATTTGCTGTTGCCTCAACCATTCCTATTGCCATGATGATGGGACTTATTAATAGATTCACAGGCAATATTAAGCTTTCTACAATTTTAGGGGTTGTTCTTCTAGTAATGGCTGTATTTTTAGGGCCAAATATTCAAGGAACATGGTTAGGGGATTTATTAACGTTAGATAAAGCTACGTTATCACTTATCCTACCAATCTATGCATTTTTCGCTGCGGCCCTGCCAGTATGGTTTTTGCTGGCACCGCGTGATTATTTATCAAGTTTTATGAAAATAGGAGTCTTTATTGCGCTCATTATCGGGGTATTTATCATTAACCCTGTCATTCAATTCCCGGCAATTATTCCCGACTTTTTACATGGCGGGGGACCAATCGTTTCAGGACCAGTTTGGCCATTCGTTTCGATCACCATTGCATGTGGTGCCATTTCAGGCTTCCATGCCTTTGTAGGTTCGGGCACAACACCAAAAATGCTAAATCGTTGGGAAGATATCCGTGTAGTAGGTTTTGGAGCGATGCTGGTAGAGTGTTTAGTCAGTGTCATGGCATTAATTGCAGCTACTGTTCTTCACCCGGCAGATTACTTTGCCATTAATTCAGCACCAGAACAGTTTGCAAAATTAGGTATGACGGTCGTAGATTTACCAGTACTATCTGAAGCAATTGGCATGGATCTGGAAGGACGAACGGGCGGTGCAGTAACACTTGCTGTAGGTATGGCAGCCATTTTTGCAAAAGTAGAATGGTTCAGTCATTTAACGAGTTATTTTTATCAGTTTGTTATTATGTTTGAAGCGGTATTTATTTTAACAGCGATTGATGCCGGTACACGGACAGCACGTTACTTAATTCAAGACTTTTTGGGCAATGTGTACAAACCGCTAAAGAAAACAGACTGGTTACCCGGCGTAGTGGGAGCAAGCTTGTTAGCCTGTTTGATGTGGGGGTACTTACTGAATTCCGGAGATATTGCATCAGTCTGGGCATTATTTGGGGTATCAAATCAATTAATGGCATCCATTGGTTTAGTATGTGGCGTCACGTTTGTATTAAAGGTTGCGGACAAGCGAATATATGCCTTAACATGTTTTATTCCTTTAGCTTATTTATACGTTACAGTAAATGTAGCAGGTTTTTGGATGATAAAAAATGTATATTGGAATGCGGCGGCAGGGGGCTATAATGTCTTAAATGGTATTTTATCGATCATTATGTTAGCATTAGGCTTAATTATCGTCATTACATCATTTATTAAATGGCGTGAACTCTGGGTGCATCCACGCTTTTCAAATAAGGCAGTTATTTAAAGAGAAATTTAGGGCTTAGGATTATCCTAGGCCCTTTTTTAAGATTCCATAATATCACCCCTGGGGATGAAAAAATACAATGTATGGGATATTCACCGAAATCATTTCGTTGGAGTCGTACCTCTAGGAAAGCAGTTATTTTGTATGGAAATATAAACCAATTTACGATAAAATAGCATTTTACAAGAGGGGTTCAAATGAAAGCTAATAAAAGCGTCATAAAAAGAAATGGCGAGGAAATCTATTATACGCACATTGAAACAGGCTGTGACAGTGTATGCTTCATGCTATCAGGTACAGGATATAACTATGATAAGCCGTTATTCTACTATGCGACGATGACGATGCTCCAGCACAAGCTGGATGTCGTTCATATCCACTATGCTTATGATCAGCAATTGCTGAAAAGGTCATTACAGGAAATATCCGAAACGATGATGGACGATATTCAGCCGGTAATCGAAGAAGTGGCAGGAAAAGGGCAGTATAAGAAAAAGATCTTTCTGGGAAAATCGCTCGGAACGATTCCGATGACGCATCATTTAATGAAAAGGGATGAATTTCTAACAGCCCCCATGATATTACTCACACCATTACTGAATTATGATACGCTGTCCAATGCTGTAATGCAAAGCAGGCATCAGGGGCTGCTTGTTATTGGGGATAAAGATGTTCATTATAATGAAGAGCAAGTAGAAAGCTTGAGTAAAGGTACTCTAACTATAGAAGTTATCCGTGGGGCGAATCATTCGTTGGATATTGAAGGCAATGATACAGCCGGTTCTCTTTCAGCAGTATCAGTAGTAATGAAAAAGCTGCAGGAAACGTTAACGGACACGACGGCATAAAAAGCGCTGCTAGCATCCCCCGGCAGCGCTTTCTATTATTTATCCTTCAAATGCAGTTTGCGCGCCAGCAGTTTTTGGCGGTATTTATATATACCGTAAATCACTGCCAGCACAACAATAATGATCACAAACGGCTGTAAATATTGTTTGAAAAGTGGGCCAGCCTGCTCCCAGTTTTCCCCGAGCTTGACGCCGAGATAGACATAAAGCGCTGTAATCGGCAGCATCGCCGCAAATGTATAGGCGGAAAATTTCCAAACTGACATTTTCATCATCCCGCAAGGAACGGATATGGCTGTCCGCACAACCGGCATGAAGCGGGCAAAGAAGGCAACACCTGCGCCGTACTTGGCAAAGAAGACGTCGGCAGCATTCAGTTGCTTTTCATTTACTAAAAAGTATTTCCCGTATTTAACGGCGAGAGGTCGTCCGCCGTACCGGCCAAGCGCATACAATGTAAGCGGTCCGATTGTTCCGCCGATTGTCCCGGCAAGCACCATGAGGTAGTAATTATATTCCCCCTGTGCAATCCAATAGCCTGCCATCGGAAGCACTACTTCAGCGGGGATAAATTCAAAACAGAGGGCAAGGGCAACACCAAAGTAGCCCAATCCTTTAAAAAACTCAATCATCGGCATAATGATTGCATCTAACAAATTAAATCAACTCCAAAACAATATATTCATAATATCGACGTCTTTATGTCCTAAAGGTTCATCATACCATGTCTTTTTTTGATTGAATAGTCTTGTATCGGTTCTCTAACTTGTCAAATCGATCCTTTTCAAAATCCTTCTGTCCCCGAAGGAATTTTTCCTTCAGATTAAAATAACAGATTTCGAAGTATTCATCATCATGATGCCGCCAAAACGGGTTATCAACGGTGATCGTTTGATCGATATCAGAAAAATAATCATTCATCTTATCCATCGTGCGAATATTGATGTTTCTGGCCCGCATTTCTTGTAAAATAGAA
>DEQA01000133.1:0-5292 GCA_002359075.1 Planococcaceae bacterium UBA3378 | reverse complement strand
AAAATATGCCGATCTTCCTTCGCAAATATACTATTTAACTCCCGCCATTGGGCCAAAAGCTGTGATTTAGGAAGAAGATCAATCATTTCATGATGCCATAAGCGCATGTGTACCTCCTATAGAAAGGGCTATTATGAAAAAGAAATGGTCATTATTGATAATTGTAATGGTTTTGATGGTTGTGATAAAGGGATTTAGCTTGTCGACCATGATAGAAAATAGTGCAACCTGGATTTGGAATCCTTATTCACTGGATAGTAAGGGGGATGAGTATATCACCTTTATGCAGGAACAGGGAGTAAAAAAGGTATTTGTGCAAGTCGATGTGGAAGTGCCGAATGAAACCTATCGTACATTTTTTGAAAAGGCCCGTGCTGCCGAAATAGTCATTTATGCATTGGACGGCGGAAGAAACTGGGGAGAAAACCGGCAGCCTGCTTTGATATTTATGCAGTGGATCGAGCAGTTCCAGCAGGAAACACCGCTGTTGACAGGCATTCATATTGATATAGAGCCTTATTTACTTGAGCAGTGGTATACAGACCAGCAGCAAGTGATACAAAATTATTTTGATGTATTGAGCCAGCTTGAGCAATTTACAACGGAGCAGAATCTTGCTTTTGAAGTGGACATGCCGTTTTGGTTTGATACGATTCCATACGAGAACGGCTACGGCAAAGGACTGGTAAGTGAATGGATTATTGACACAGCAGATGTCGTAACGCTTATGGCTTACCGCAACCGGGCAGAAGGCGGAAATGGCATCATTGAGTTAGTGGAAACAGAGCTGGCATATGCGCAGGAAAAGGGGAAAAAAGTCGCTGTAGGTGTTGAAGCACTTCCCTCGGATGAAGGCAGCCATATAAGCTTTTTTGGAATGACGAAGTACGAGTTGAAAAAGGAAGTGGATAAAGTAACCGCTGCGTATCGACAAAATCCTGCATTTAGCGGGATAGCCGTCCATTATATAGACCCATGGATGAATATGAAATGAAGGTAGTGGGCTTTCCTATAGCTGGTTGGTAGATTTGTCTCCTTACAAAAAATACAGACAGGGCTAGAGTATCCAGACCTGTCTGCATTTTTATACAATCGGTCGCAGCAGCTTTGCCTGTAACAGCCGATTACGTATGATCACACCGGCCCATGCAGCTATCGCAGCCTTAATAATACCGACTACAACAAACGGTGCTATACCTGATACGAGAGCGCCTGTCCATGTTAAGTCCGCTACAACTTTCAGCCATAAAGCACCAAACGTCAATGTCACAATCATACCAAGCAGGTTAGCGACAAGGGCATGTATGAATGTAAGACTTGTTTTTTCAAGATAATAGCCAATCACAAGAGCGCAAGGAACAAAGCCGACAATATAGCCGCCTGTTGGTCCTACAATGACCGATAATCCACCGGAAAAGCCTTGGAACACCGGAAGACCGATTGCTCCGAGCAAAATATATAGCAGCACGGAATATGTCCCGTATTTTAGGCCTAAAATCGTTACGACTAAACCGATAGCAAGAGTTTGTCCTGTAATGGGCACAAGGGGAAGCGGGATGCTGACCTGTGCCAAAACGGCGATGATAGCTGCACATAACGCTGTTAAAACTAAAGGGAAAACTGAGCTTTTCATACGATACCTCTTTTCGTTAACTGAAATAAATAAAAGGTTAACAAAAAGAGTAAAATAAACAGTGAATTTTGTCAATGGAGAATTTATCTCTCTTTTCCACGCTCTTTTTTGTGCAGCTTCCCTCTCTAATGTTGACGGGGGACAGTAAGTTATGAAAAAAAATGCTAGCAAAAATTCCGTTTGGAAATATATACCGTTGCGAAATATGAAAAGCAGTGGTAGGATAATTGTTATCTTGAAATAATACAAATTACCTGCGGGCAGGCAGGGAAAACAACGCAATGAATGCTGTGGATAACACTACAGCAGGAGCATTTTCTGGAGAGAGCGCATTAAGCGTCGCCGAAGGGTTCACTATCTCAGGCAAAAGGACAGAAGGGTAATAAAGCAAGCTATTTTTTAGCTGTTAAACTCACATGTTAGCGAAAATTGACGAATTTATGTCATTATCATTCATCTACTTTAACATGGGGAAGTTTTTTGTTATTCTTACGTTTAATGAGACTAGTGCTATTTGCCACTAGTCTCTTTTGTTTTTTTAAGAATAATAGAATAGGTGATTTAAAATTGTTATTTTTAATGGAAATATAACAAATAGTTCTGCTGGACAAAACAAATTACCTGTATATATCTTTCTTTTTAAATCTATAAGTGAACTCGCGAAATGTGTTGTTTCAAGAAGGATTCTGTTGTGGCTTTCTGACAAGGACAAGTAATGGCGGAAGGGCGTTAGTCTTTCTGTCTTTAGTATCTGTGTCTTAAGGCTGACTCAGAAAATCTAGTCATCATAGAGTGAATCTTGGAGGCATCAACATGGAACTAAAGCGAGAATTAAAAAATCGACACGTACAGCTCATTGCAATTGGCGGTACGATTGGTACAGGGTTGTTTTTAGGCTCGGGGAAGGCAATTGCCCTCGCCGGTCCAAGTATTATATTAGCTTATTTAATTGTCGGGATTGCGCTGTTTTTTGTTATGCGCGCACTCGGTGAATTATTGTTATCGAATACGGGCTATACATCCTTTACAGATTTTGCAGCAGAATATATTGGTCCCTGGGCAGGATATGTCACAGGATGGACGTACTGGTTCTGCTGGATCATGACGGCAATGGCCGATATTATTGCAGTCGGTATTTATGCACAGTATTGGTTTGATGTGCCGCAATGGATGCCGTCTCTCATCTGTTTATTTATTTTACTTGCCTTAAATTTATTGACAGTAAAGTTATTCGGAGAGCTGGAGTTTTGGTTTTCCATTATCAAGGTAGTAACCATTATTGCCCTCATTGTTGTCGGGGTATTTATGATTGTCACAGGCGTCCAAACAGATGCTGGACAGGCAAGCGTATCTAATCTTTGGATGCACGGCGGCTTGTTCCCGAATGGAGTCGGCGGCTTTTTACTGGCATTTCAAATGGTCGTATTTGCCTTTGTGGGCGTGGAGCTTGTCGGGGTAACGGCGGCTGAGACGGCAAATCCGAAGAAAAATATTCCTTCTGCCATCAATAAAATTCCGGTTCGTATTTTACTGTTCTACGTCGGAGCATTGCTTGTGATCCTGGCAATCAATCCATGGAATACAATGGACGCATCGAGCAGTCCATTCGTTCAGGTGTTTGCACTGGCAGGTATTCCGATTGCTGCAGGGATTATAAACTTTGTCGTGTTGACATCTGCTGCTTCAGCAGGTAACTCCGGTATGTTCTCGACAAGCCGGATGCTGTATAATCTGGGCCGTAACAAACAGGCAAGCGAAAAATTTGCCAAGCTGAATAAGCGCAGTGTACCGCAGAATGGATTAATCGTATCAACGGTTGTTGTATCGGTAGGGGCCCTGTTAAGCAAGCTGATGCCAGAGGATGCATTCAGCCTTGTTACGACAATCAGTGCTATCTGCTTTATCTGGGTATGGAGCATTATTTTGATTTCCCATATTATCTATAAGCGTAAAAATAGAGCTCTGCATGAGGCATCTACGTTTAAGGCACCGTTTACGCCGTTTATCAACTACGTAGTACTTGCATTCTTTGTATTTTTACTCGGTATTATGCTATACGCAGAAGCGACACGTACGGCCCTGCTGCTAACACCGGTATGGTTTATCCTCCTGCTGTTTTTATATCGGCTTCGTACAAAGTCTAACGCATAAAATATATCAATTTCACTGCGGGTCACCCAACAATGAGTGATCCGCAGTTTTTTATGGAAAACACAGTAGCTGCTTTTCTGCTGGTTACAACATGGAGGATGCTACCTTCTTCGGAATCATGACCACTTCTGTTTTCAAATCAACGGGTTTAAATGTTTTATCGATACACTCCTCCCAATAGGCAAGATGCTGTTTGTCGATCCAATGAGTGGACTCCTCCACTTCCATGCCGCCTGTTCCCTGGACAGAATACCAATAGAGATATTCCTCTCCATTTAACACTTCTCGGAAAATAGTTTCTACATACATTTTCTCTCCTTCAAGGGTAACGAGCACATCTGCCATATTGTCATTTAAAAATTTCAGCCATTCATCGACTTTTCTTGTTTTCCCGGGCTTCACTCTATATCTTGTGCATGCTACATTCATGCTGTACGCCTCCTTTTATGTATTCATAAACAAAAAATACCATTTTTTTCTTAAAAGTAAATACTTATAGCAGAGGATAGTTAAAAAGCAATGGAAAATGCTTCAGGTAGACGAGCCCGTTATTTCATGCTATAATTATCTCGAATTAAAGATAACTGAAATTGGAATAATAAGAGGTGAGCGCATGGAACAGCGTAATCAAGCTTTGCATGCTATTACAGTATTGCTTCGCGCATCCCGTTCGTTGGAGGACTTATTGAAAAAGGATGTCGCGGAATATGGACTGAATGCAACAGAGTTTGCCGTTCTGGAGCTTTTATATCATAAAGGCGAACAGCCGATCCAAGTCATCGGCAAAAAGATTTTAATAGCGAGCAGCAGTATTACGTATGTGATTGATAAATTGGAGCAAAAAGGTTTTGTAAAACGCCGTGGTTGTCCGACAGACCGCCGTGTCATTTATGCGGTCATTACAGAAGAGGGCCAGGCACTGATGGAAAACATTTTCCCGCAGCATGAAGCGAAAATGGAGGAGCTGTTTTCTGTTCTTTCCGCCGAAGAGCTGACCCAAACAATCGAGAACGTGAAAATAATCGGTGTAGAGGCGTCAAAACGGCAGGGGGAGTAAAGAAAGTCCTCCTGCGATGAGGAGCGCCTCATCGGTGAATTGATTCGTCTATCCTGATTTCTATTGGCCTGCTACAGGTTATATATATGTCTGAAAAGGTGTCAGCTGCTGCTGATGCTTTTTTATATTAGAAACGAATAGTACTGTGCAACTAAAAATGAGGGAAGCCAAATTAGTGAGGCTTCCTGTTTTTTTGCTGAACAGGCTATAACGATACTATTTCAATTACAAAGGTATAGGAAATGGTGCCATTCGGCCAGTCTGCTACAACCTCGTAAATATAAGTACCTTCATTCGAAGGAACGATTAGCTGATCAGCCTCTCGTTTGATTTCTTTGCCCCGCCCCATTGCACCCCATAAGTAAACTTTTATAGCCGGGTTTCCTTCGATCGTAATATCAATTTTTTGATTTGGATTTGTACGAATCGCTTCTATATGCTCCGCCATTTG
>DEQA01000030.1:2633-3803 GCA_002359075.1 Planococcaceae bacterium UBA3378 | reverse complement strand
GATAACCGGATATCAACCGGGCGGAAATTGATCGTAATTTTCATTCGGCCATCCTGCGGAATTCTATTTTCCGTAATGTTTAAATTGCCCATAATTTTCACACGGGCGGTCATCATATTTTGCATATGTTTCGGCAGGGAACGCTCTGTACGCAATACACCGTCCACACGGTAGCGTACTCTGAATTCTGTTTCCTGCGGATCAAAGTGAATATCCGATGCCCGCTGTGCGACACCGTTTGCAATAATTTGGTTCACAAGGCGCACAATCGGCGAATCTTCATCCGTAATTTCCTGCTGGACTTCCTGTGCAGTGATCTGCATGTCAGACAAAGCGGCTTCCATCGATTCCTGGAGGTCATAATACTTTGTAATCGTCCGGTACAAGTCATCCTTTGCCGCAATCGTCGTTTCGATCTGGCAGCCCGTCGCCATCCGTACTTCCTCAATCGCAAAGTAATCCATTGGGTCTGCCATGGCGATGAACAGCTTATTTTTCTCACGTCGTATCGGAATCAGCCGTGCCCGTTTTGCCAGTTCAGCCGGTACAAGATGCAACAGCTCCGGATCAATCGGAATTTGATTGAGCGAAACATGCGGAATTCCCAGCTGGAACTCCAATACTTCAATGAGTTGCTGCTCTGTTAAAATATTTTCCTTAATCAGAAAATCCCCTAGCTTTTCATCTCGGCTTTTATTCTCAAGGGCATGCGTCAATTGCTCTTCTGTAATAACCCCCGCTTCTAAAAGCAAGTCCCCTATTCGTTTGCGAGCGGCCGTCCTCATCAATAGACTCTCCTTCCTATGGTGTAATCAAGTTGCCGCCTTTATCATAATAGCTGCCTGGAGGGAGGATCGGGTTTCCGTTTTCATCCACCTCCAGCTCCGTTTCATCAATTGTTTCGTTTTTCGTTTCGTCATTTGTCCCCACATCGGCTAACCCGTCACCATTCAAATCGATCTGAAGATCCGGATCTGTTGCTGTAGACCCTTGCGTCTGTTGTTGGCGGGATGATTTTAATAAAATACGGTTCACCGGCGGGTAATAATCCCGGCTCACCAGCTCCTCGATTCCGTCCATCACCCGGTATACCGATACACGCAAGCCCTGTTCACCTTTTTGGATTTCCTTCACCTGCCCAACCGCCAGTTCATTTGAATAACGTGTGAT
>DEQA01000030.1:0-2563 GCA_002359075.1 Planococcaceae bacterium UBA3378 | reverse complement strand
GTATATATCTCCACCTTCAATTGCTGTGCTTCCACCGAAAGCTTCAGCTTAATTGGTGTCGCCAGGCGGTTAATGAACTGCAGATCCTTGTCTCCGCTGCTCGTAACCGCCGCCTCAATTCCAGGCTCCAAATAGCTTGGCACTACATGTTGAGAGTGGCGTTCTACAATTTCAGTCCTCGTATTCAAAGCATTTTGGTAAATAAGAGAAGCGACAAAGTGAAGCGCCTCACTGTTTGCCAAAGCTGCATTTTCTCCAACTGACTGAATAAACGAAAATGTTTCACCCGGTTCAATCACCCGGTCATTCAGTGCCTGGGCGATATCATATGTACCAAAAGCCGTTTCAGGAATTTCTTCTATTGCAAGCGCAATACGCTCTGTTTCGTAAGCAGATGTATCTTCCACAACTGCCTCCACCTCACCAGACTTTAAATAGCCGGCAAAGTTCATCACCTGTATGTATGTTTCTTCTAGATCCCACGTACTTATCTTTGAAATTTCTTCTTTGAACTCTTCACTCGGTAACGTTTCTAAAGGAATATGGACAACTTTCTCATCTTTCCAAAAAGCGTACCAATCCTTTTTAACCATTGATTTATACAAAGCAATCGTACTGTCAATATCATGCTGAATGGCCATAGTATTTAAGGAAAGTTCATTTTCTCCATCTGTGACCACAAGTGGTTCCTGCATCCACTCATTAACTGCATCAGTCAATACTGCTTTCATTTCATCCTCTGTCAAATTCCCGACTTCAATGCCGGCAATCGTTGAAACAGCGCCACTTTCTTTGGCATAGGCCGTCTTAAAATCAAAGTTGCTTAGAGGGGAAACAACATAAATCAGCAGACTTGCAAAGAGAACCAATAGTATGGTAATTTTCTTCACCCTCATCACTCCTACTATATTTAAATTTTCTATATATCAGTTACATTTAGACTAGAAAATAAGTACAAAAATAAGATACACTATTACTATATATTTTGTATAGTCCTTTAGACTTTTTTTTGATATAAATATATTCAAAATGGTAACTATATGTAATAAACATAGATTCATTTACACAATCCTACTATGATAATTTGAATATCTCCACTTTCTAAAAGGAGTATTTTAAGTTAACTCGGGAAAGCTGAAAAAATGAAATACAAGAGATCATGCTATTCAAAACCCTTCTTGCTAATTAATCAGTATCACTCTATAAATCAACATACAGCTTGCTCGACTTTTTATTCCTGCTAAAAAGAGGCGTATTTATATACGGGAATATAACTGTGTTTTTATTTAAAAGGAGAATCACACTTTTTTAAGTAACAATCGTAATTCGATTTATTCTCCAATTAGCTGAGATTATATTAAGTGAAGAATATCATTTCATATTCAGTTCATTAAATAAGGTAAAAAGTGAGGGGATTAAAATGAATTTTTCAGAGGATCAGAAAGGATTTACCTTGTTAGAGGCGATAGCTTCTTTATTAATCATTACCATGATTTTGCTAACTTTTTTCGGCTTCTTTTTACAAAGCAAAAAAACTAACTCTTTATCCGAATCAATTACTGAAACAACATATATTGCACAAAAAGAAATGGAGCAAATTTATCTCTTATCTAAAACAAGCTCATTATCTGACTTATCTGCGGCATATTTGCCTAACTATACGTTAATTCGCTCTCCTAAAAATGGCTGCGTTAAGTCGATTAGTGCCGGTGACACAGAATTCTCATATATATATGAAAAAATTACTGATGATTATACTTCAAAAGTTACCATCTCTCCATTATGTGATTACGGAAATGCCGGTAATGTATTAATCGAAATTACTGACTCGACCAATAAAAAGAAAGCCACTATAGAAAATGTATACATATGGAAATAGAATGTGAAAGGATGAATAGGTTGAAAAAAGTTATAGTTCAGGAAAATGGTTTGACTTTGGTAGAACTTCTAGCTACTATCACTATTATTTTTTTAGTCTCTATTTTCGTCTTTAATATTATTTTCTCTGCCACTCATCAAAATCAGTCGCAAACGGCTGAATCGCGGCAAATAAATGATGCTGCCTTTATTTTAAAACAGATTACTAAAGATATTAGAAAAACGTACAGTATTACAACTGATTCTTCTAATAACAACCATTATTATTTCACTGATAAAAATAACAACATATTAACAGAGTATCTATATAGTGCGAATGGTGATTTACATAGAAAAGGCCAAATTCTTGCAAATAATGTTCGTTCATTTAGTTTTTCAACTGATGTAGTATCTAATACTGTCACTGTGACTTTTACTCTTAACAGCGAGACCTATTCTACAACATTAGCATTTAGAAGGGGAGATGAATAATGCAATATCTAAATAACAAAGGCTATTCCCTGCTGTTAACAATATTGACCATTTTTTTGGTTTCTATTATTGGATTAAGTTTATTAACCATAACTGCTAATTCAAATAAAATAACGACACATGAGCGCCAAGATCAATCTGTTTACTATATTGCCGAAGCCGGTATAAACCTGGAAAAAGCAAAAATAACAGACATCTTAACAGAGCTCTACAA
>DEQA01000328.1 GCA_002359075.1 Planococcaceae bacterium UBA3378 | reverse complement strand
TGGGAAGGTGCCCGTATCTCCCTGTTTATCGGTTTGGCTGCTGCTTTCATCGATTTGATTATCGGTGTCTTATGGGGTTCTATTGCCGGTCTTGCAGGTGGCCGTATCGATAATATTATGATGCGTATCGCAGACGTTCTTACTGCCATCCCTTATTTATTGGTAGTTATCATTCTTTTAGTTGTTATAGAACCTGGTTTATTCCCTATGATCATTGCATTATCCATTACAGGTTGGGTCAATATGGCTCGTATCGTACGTGGGGAAGTATTGTCAATTAAAAATCAAGAGTATGTATTAGCTGCCCGTACATTGGGTGCAAACAAATGGCATTTAATCAAACGCCACTTAATCCCAAATGCAATGGGTGCTATTTTAGTAACGATGACACTGACAATCCCGAATGCGATCTTTACGGAAGCCTTTTTAAGTTATTTAGGTCTTGGCGTACAGGCCCCTATGGCAAGTTGGGGAACGATGGCTTCTGACGGATTTAAAGCTATGCTATCATCTCCTTGGCGCTTATTCTTCCCGGCCCTGTTCATCTCATTGACGATTTTCGCGTTCAATGCCGTTGGGGATGGTCTTCGCGATGCACTGGATCCGAAACTACGTAAATAAAAGAGGGTGTACGATATGAAAAAGAAAGTTTTAGAAGTAAAAGACCTGCGTATCAATTTCAAAACGTACGCCGGTGAAGTAAAAGCTGTCCGCGGCGTAAGCTTTGAGCTTTATGAAGGTGAAACACTGGCTATTGTAGGAGAGTCCGGCTCTGGTAAATCTGTAACGAGCAATGCGCTGATGAAATTAATTCCGCAGCCGCCCGGTATTTATGCAGGCGGTGAGATCCTGTTTGGTGGCCGTGATCTTGTAAAATTGACTGAAAAAGAAATGATGAAGGTCCGTGGAAATGATATTGCGATGATTTTCCAGGATCCAATGACAGCGCTTAACCCAACAATGCGGATTGGCTACCAAATTACCGAAGTACTATTAAAACATAAAAAGACCGGCTCACATTCTGAAGCAAAAGAACGCGCGATTCAGCTTTTAGACCAAGTAGGAATTCCGTTCCCGGAAAAACGCTTCCGTTCTTATCCACACGAATTATCAGGAGGAATGCGTCAGCGTGTCGTCATCGCGATTGCACTGGCAGCTAATCCTAAGCTCTTGATTGCCGATGAGCCGACGACAGCGCTTGATGTAACAATCCAAGCGCAAATTTTGGAGCTAATGAAGGAAATCCAAAAAAAATCTAATACATCAATTATTTTTATCACGCATGACTTAGGTGTTGTAGCGAATGTAGCGGACCGGGTAGCCGTTATGTATGCCGGCCAAATCGTTGAGTACGGCACGGTTAATGATATTTTTTATAATCCAAAACATCCGTATACATGGGGACTGCTCGGTTCTATGCCCGACTTGGACAATAACTCCAATGAGCTGCTGCGTGCTATTCCAGGTTCACCGCCGAACTTGATCGACCCTCCTATCGGAGATGCATTTGCGCCTCGTAATGAATATGCCTTGGCAATTGACTACGAAAAAGAGCCGCCAATGTTCCAGATTTCTGATACGCATTATGCAAAAACATGGCTGCTGCATCCGGATGCACCAAAGATTCCGCTCCCTGAAGCAGTTGCCCGTCGCATCGAAGGCTATCAACAAGGAGGCGAATGACAGTGGCAAATAAACTATTAGAAGTAAAGGGACTCAAGCAATATTTCGGTACTAAAAAAGCGCCGATTAAAGCGATTGATGGGATAAGCTTCGATGTATACGAAGGAGAAACATTAGGGCTTGTAGGAGAATCAGGCTGCGGTAAATCCACAACCGGGCGCTCCATCATCCGCCTTTACGATATTACGGAGGGCCAAATTTTCTTCAAAGGGAAAAATATTACAGAATACAAATCACGCAAAGACCTTCTTCAATTTAATCGGGAAATGCAGATGATTTTTCAGGATCCATACGCTTCGTTGAATCCGCGTATGACAGCAGGTGAAATCATTGCGGAAGCCTTTGATATTCATGGACTTTATAAAAATAAAAAAGAACGTCAGGAAAAAATAGGTTCTTTATTGGAATCAGTCGGCTTAAACCGGGAGCATGCCAACCGTTATGCCCATGAGTTCTCAGGTGGTCAGCGCCAGCGGATCGGTATCGCACGCGCCCTTAGTCTTGACCCGAGCTTCATCATTGCCGATGAGCCCATTTCAGCACTTGACGTATCAATTCAAGCACAGGTAGTAAACCTATTAAAGGAATTACAAAAAGAACGCGGCTTGACCTATTTATTCATAGCCCATGATCTATCAATGGTGAAATATATTAGTGATCGTATCGCTGTTATGTACCGCGGGAAAATCGTAGAGCTAGGAGAGGCAGATGAGATCTACAATCATCCAATCCATCCATACACAAAATCGCTTCTTTCTGCCGTTCCACAGCCAAATCCGGCTTATGAACGCAAGCGTGTGCGAATTCCGTATCAGCATGAAGAGATCAAAGGAGATGCCAAAGTGATTGAGGCAAAGCCAGGTCACTTTGTATACGGAACAGATGAGCAAGTAAGACGCTGGATGTCTTCGTAAATAAAAAGAGGACGGACTCATTGGATAATGGGTCTGTCCTCTTTTTTGTTGGTAATGACCATGGATAAATATGCTTTTTAGATTGCCTTTTCCACCGTCTGTTTAAAGCTGTTATACACATATGTCCAGAATACCGGGTTTTCCATATATTGTTTA
>DEQA01000103.1 GCA_002359075.1 Planococcaceae bacterium UBA3378 | reverse complement strand
GAAAGGGCGATATCCTTCAGGGAGACGTCCTTCCTCTTCCAAAAGCTTTCTGCCAGTGTTTGTCCGCTCTCATTCATATTGCCGCTTTCTACTTCCAGTACATGCGGAATACTGTAGCGCTTCCTGAAAAAAGCAAGGGTCGGAATGATCATGAGGATAATAAAATAGATGGCCATCATTAAATTATCGGCGACTACGGTAGCAGAAACCAGTTCTCCCGGTGCTTCAAATTTAGCCGCCATCGCCGCAAAATTCACGCCTCCTCCGATGTAGGACGCACTCATCATCGCTCCGATTTTATCCAAATACGGGATATGGTCTTTCAGTAAAAAGAAACTGATGATCGTCCCTGCCACTGTGCCAATAGAGCTTAATAAAAAGATGACAAGCAGCTTGCTGCTTTCTTTCCATATTTTTTTAATATTTACATGGAAGAGAAGGAGAGGAATCGCAAGGGGAACGATGACACCCCATACGGAATCGTACACCGGTGACTCTGTCGGAATGATGCCTGTGTTTGATAAAAAGATGGCTCCGATCAGGGCGATAATGGCGCCTGATATTTTGGAGGCCCAGCTGTAGCGCTGCTCTAGGTAGATACTGACCGATGCCCATACAATTAGTAACCCCCATAATGTGATTGTGTCATCTGGCTGGATAAGTGTCTGACTCAACATGATTCCTCCTATTTTATATGACTTTTAATAAAACGCTCGGCATTATGGAAGCTGATTGCCTCTAATTCTGCGGTTGTAAATCCTCTCTTGTTCATTCTTTCAAGGAGATCAGGCACTTTTGATACATCCTCTAACCCTTTCGTGTATACAGCTATGTCCGTCCCTAGTTTATGGGATTCCAGATAATCCAAAAAATCAAAACCAAACGCCAAATGCTCTGTCCCCACGAGATCAGCTATGTAAACCGCATGGTCTATGAATCGGTCGATGTCCGGATTGTCCAGGCTGACAAATCCCCCATACGCATTTAAACCGATAATTCCGCCTTTTTGGGCAATAGCTTTTATTTGCTGATCCGTTAAATTCCGTTCATGGTCACACAGCGACTTAGCGTTGCTATGAGAGGCCATAACGGGAAGAGCGCTGGCATGATACATGTCCCAGAAGCTAGCTTCATTAAGATGGGACACATCAAGCAGCCAGTTTTGGTGATTTGCCTGCTGAACAGCCATTCTGCCGTAATCAGTGAGTCCCTCTTTCTGTTGCGGACGGCTGATGTCTGTGCCCGTCGCCAAAAAGTTTCGTTCATTCCATGCAAATATCGCATGCGTTATGTTGCTTTTTGCAAGTGATTGGAAGGCATTGTCCATTTTTGACCGCACTGTCTCCCCTTCCCAGCCTTCCATGAAAGTAAGTCCTTCCAGTCCTAAATAAATATGAATCTGCTCACGGCTCGGCGGATGATCTTCTGGAATGGAGGGATCGTGGATATATGCATGCTTTGAGTCATGTAAATCTTCTATCACATAAGTATATAATTCTTTAAATCTCTCATATGGCTGGTTGCGGAATGCCGGCTCCACCCAAAATACACACAGTACCGCTGTAACGCCTCCTTTTTTCAGCATAGGATAATGGATTCTATCAAAAACATTCTTTTCACCGCGTCTTTTTCGCCAAGCAATATCTGTAAATAAATCAGAATGCAAATCGAAAACTTTCACAATACACCTCCAGGTTAGCATTATCTTTCATTGTAATTTATTCGTTACATGCATACAATGCAAAACTGAATTTTCAGTTTTATATACTTATATTATTTTGAGAAAAACTCCGCCTTTCATCATTTATCTATCAGATAAATGACAGGCTGTTCGTAAAAAGTCATCTTGAGTAATGTAAAAAGGTAACAATTGGGTTTTCACGCAAAAAAGCGGCTGAATGTCACCAGCCGCCTTTCTCCCTGCTTATTATTTTAAATGTTTCTCAAAGAATTCCGTCATCGCATTATAGAATTCAATTTTGTTTTCCTCGTTCATAAAGCCATGTCCTTCATTTTCCTTCACCATATATTCCACGTCAACGCCGCGTTTTTTCAACGCTTCTACGATCTGATCGGATTCCTGCTTATTCACGCGCGGATCGTTTGCGCCCTGTGCAACGAACAAAGGTGTTTTGATTTTATCAACATGGAATACCGGTGATACAGCTGTCAGCAGCTCCTTGTCTTTTTCAGGATCCCCCACTCTCACATGGAACATATTCAGCATTGTTTCCCAGTAAGGAGGAATCGTTTCAAGTAGTGTAAAGATATTCGACACCCCTACATAATCTACCGCAGCTGCATACAGGTCAGGTGTAAATGTAATGCCGGCAAGTGTCGCGTAGCCGCCGAACGATGCACCGTAAATACCGATTTTTTCAGGATCTGCAATACCTTGGTCGATTGCCCATTGCACGCCGTCTGTAATATCATCCTGAATTTTCAGACCCCATTGTTTGTTCCCTGCATTCACAAACTCTTTTCCGTAGCCTGTAGAAGATCTAAAATTCATTTGCAATACCGCATAGCCGCGGTTTGCTAATAGCTGTACTTCCGGGTTGAAGCCCCATACATCACGCGCCCATGGACCGCCATGCGGGATGACGATCAACGGCAGGTTTTCTGCCTTTTTATTTTTCGGAAGTGTCAAGTAGCCGTGTATTGTCAATCCATCCCGGCTCTCATAGGAAATGGAATGCATCTGTGCCATCTGTGCCTCGTCTAACCAAGGACTCAATTCAGCTAATTTTGTCACCGTATCTGTTTCAGAGTCATAATAGTAATACTCGCCGTACACTGTATCGCTTCCTACACTTACGATGAACTTCGTCATTTCCTTATTGTAGTCATTGATGCCCAGTTCACTTTCCTCCACACCGAGCTTGTCCTTCATCTTGTTAAAGACTGCTTCAAACTCACTGTCAAAAAACTCATAATGTACTTTATCCGTAATATAGACGCTGTACAAAAGTTGATCCTTTGAAGAACTGTACAAGGCATTGGATATATCGACGTTAGGATTCGATAAAATGACTTCCTCCTTGCCCTCTAAATCGTATTTCACCAGCTCAATTTTATCCCGGCCTTTGTCAGACAATGCATAAATAAACTGGTTGTCCTGTGAGAAGGCAATCGGTGATACTGTATCACCCGCTTCAATTGAGATGAACGGTCTAAACTCATCTTTTTCCGTTTCACGATATAGCACATTTCCTTCATAGCCGTCTGATTCAACAGCCATTCGGATTTCCCCGTTGCTGTCGGAAATCCAGCTTTGGATAGAGCCTGGATTTTTCGCTACAAGATGCGTTTCCCCTGTTTTAATGTTTAACTTATACACATCAAAAACCGTAGCATCTTCCTTGTTCATCGTCACAAGAATCTCGTCCTTCACGTCTTTCAGGATATCTAGCGGCAGTACCGCTACGTCCTCATACGGTGTCAGATCCTTTTCTTCAGCTCCATTAAAGGAAGAGGAATAGATATGATAGTTCTCGTCGCCTCCGTTATCCTTCATATAAAGGATGCTGTCGTCTTTCCAGAAGAACCCTGCAATATCCCGGTCTTTCGTGCTTGTCACACGTACCGGCTCGCTCGCATCCCCCATCGCTTTGACAAAGACATTAAACCGGTTTTCCCATGACGAAGCATAAGAAATATAGTTGCCATCCGGAGATAACTGATAACCGACATCCCCCGGGCTTTTCATGAAGGCCTCTACTGAAATTTCAGGTACCCCTTTATCATCAATTGCTTTGTTTTGGTACTTTTCCACATTCGCGAAAATCTTCTGCATTTCTGTTTCTGTAATCGGTGCTATACTCGACATCCCTTCAAAGAAGCCAAGTTTTGTTGCTGCTTTTTTATAGTCAGCCGGTGTTTGTTCCTCCTGCGCAAGATCAAGCGCTTTCATGAGGATCAGGGCAGCTTCCCCTTGTGTTATCGAGGCTGTTTTATCCTCAAACTCGTAGCCGCCAAGCCACTTTTCCAGGATTTCCTCTCTCATATAATCCGAGCCGTGCTGGTACGTAAGCTCTGTCACAGC
>DEQA01000150.1:7019-7354 GCA_002359075.1 Planococcaceae bacterium UBA3378 | reverse complement strand
GTAACAGATCCAGAGTCAAAGCATAAAGGAACATCTGCTTTCATCGTCGAAGCCGACTTCCCGGGCTTTTCTGTAGGCAAGAAGGAAAAGAAACTAGGTATTCGCTCCTCTCCAACAACGGAAATTATTTTTGAAAACTGCCGTGTCCCGAAAGAAAATATGCTTGGCCAAGAGGGAGAAGGCTTTATCATCGCGATGAAAACATTAGACGGCGGCCGAAACGGTATTGCAGCACAGGCGGTAGGGATTGCGCAGGGAGCACTTGATGCAGCGGTGGATTATGCAAAAGAGCGCGTGCAATTCGGTAAACCGATCGCAGCAAATCAAGGGGTGTC
>DEQA01000150.1:0-6938 GCA_002359075.1 Planococcaceae bacterium UBA3378 | reverse complement strand
CCTGCCATACGGAAAGGCTTCTGCCATGGCGAAATTGATGGCCGGCGATACAGCGATGAGCGTGACGACCGAAGCTGTGCAGGTTTTCGGCGGATACGGCTATACAAAAGACTATCCAGTAGAGCGCTTCATGCGCGATGCGAAAATTACGCAGATTTATGAAGGCACACAAGAGATTCAGCGTCTGGTCATTTCGCGTATGCTGACAAAATAATGCATGGCAAATAAGAAAATCCGCGTTGAAACATCGGTCAAAGATGCAAGCCTGATCGAAATCCGCAGACAGCAAATTGTACGTGCAGGTGTCAATTTATTTCGGGAAAAAGGCTTCCACCGGGCTACGACAAGGGAAATCGCTAAAGCTGCCGGGTTTAGTATCGGCACATTATATGAGTATATCCGGACAAAAGAAGATGTTCTTTATTTAGTATGTGACAGTATTTACAATGAAGTGACAAACCGTCTGACGCGCTTTCCGACAAATGCCGGGACAATAGAAGCGTTTAAGGAATCGATCAGCCAGTATTTCCTGCTGATTGATGGGATGCTGGATGAATTCACGATTATGTATCAGGAAACAAAATCCTTGCCGAAAGAGGCTATGCAGTATGTACTGAGCAAGGAGCTCGAGATGGTGTCCATTTTCGAGGAGATTTTAGCCGGCTGTGTGAAGTCCGGCGTGTTGGAGCTGAATGAAAAAGAAGTATTTTTAGCTGCCAATCATCTCGTCGTTCAGGGGCAATCTTGGGCATTCCGGAAATGGGCACTGAAAAACCGCTATACAATTGAAGAATATATTGAATTGCAGACGAATTTATTTTTACATGGCGTTTTGCATTTTAAGAAATAAGAAGAGCACCGTTAATTGCATACGTTTTGGAGCAATTGGCGGTGCTGTTTGCTTTACACCCGGTAAGGGGACCGGGTTGGGAGACATTTCATAACAAAGGGGAGTTCAATATGACAACAGAGGTAGAGACAAAAGTTGAGCAGCCAGTTGAAACAAAGGTGAAAGTATACAAGCCGAAAAACCATGTCCGCTTTGTCACGGCGTCGAGCCTGTTTGATGGGCATGATGTGTCAGTCAATATTATGCGCCGGATTTTGCAATCGAGCGGTGCAGAAGTCATTCATCTAGGACATAACCGTTCTGTAGAGGAAGTCGTCAATGCGGCCATTCAGGAAGATGCGCAGGGAATTGCATTATCAAGCTACCAGGGCGGCCATATGGAATACTTCAAATATATGTACGATCTGCTTCGGGAAAAAGGGGCGCCGCATATTAAAATCTACGGCGGCGGCGGCGGGGTAATTTTGCCGCGCGAAATCCAGGAGCTGCATGATTACGGAATTAACGGCATCTTCTCACCGGAAGATGGCCGTCGTCTTGGTTTACAGGGGATGATCAATGAAAAAATGAAGGGGGCAGATTTCTCCACATTAAAGGGTGACTATTTGGAAAAACTGGAGAAGCTGACAACCGAAACACCGGAAATTTTAGCGAATCTGATTACGGCGGCAGAAGCAGGTGGAGAAGGTGTAGAGGCGCTGCTGAATGCGGCAAGGGCAAAATCAAAAAAAACACCGGTGCTCGGTATTACAGGTACAGGGGGCGCAGGGAAATCCTCGCTGACAGATGAGCTGATCCGCCGTTTCTTACACGAGTTCCCGGATAAACGGGTAGCCATTGTCTCAGTCGATCCGACAAAGCAAAAAACAGGCGGTGCACTTCTTGGGGACCGGATCCGCATGAATGCCATTTTCAATAACAGAGTATATATGCGCAGCTTGGCTACACGCGGCTCGCGCACGGAGCTGTCGGCATCCATTGGAGATGTACTGGACGTGGTGAAAGCGGCTGGCTATGATCTGGTCATCGTCGAAACAAGCGGTATCGGGCAGGGGGATGCGGAAATTACGAAATATACGGACCTATCCATGTATGTAATGACAAGCGAATTCGGCGCACCGACACAGCTTGAGAAAATCGATATGATCGATTATGCAGATGTCATTGCCATCAATAAATTCGAACGGAAAGGTTCTGAGGATGCGCTTCGCCAAGTGCAAAAGCAAATGCAGCGTTCGCGTGAAATGTGGGATACCAATTTAGATGACATGCCCGTATACGGCACAATTGCCTCCCAATTTAATGACAAAGGAACAAACTCATTGTTTGCAGCACTTGTACGCTTGATCAATGAAAAGTGCGGCTATCATTGGGAGACATCCTATGAGGAATCGATTAAGACCCAAAAACAAGATGTCATTATCCCAAATGACCGCCGCTACTATTTACGTGAAATTACAGATGCAGTGCGCGGTTACCATAAGCGGGCAGCACAGCAGGTGGAGCTGGCACGCAAGCTATACCAGCTGGAAGGAACAGTAAAGCAGCTCCCTGCAGGAGAAGACGCGCTCATCGCTTCCATTACTTCATTAATTAACGGTGTCCGTGAAGAGCTTACGACAGAATCGAAGAAAATTCTCGACAACTGGAAAAAGGTGAAGGAAGCATATAGCGGTGATGAGTATGTGACAAAGATTCGTGATAAGGAAATCCGCACGATCCTGACAACAACCTCTTTATCCGGTACGAAAATTCCGAAAGTCGCCCTGCCGAAGTTTGAAGATTACGGGGAGATCCTGCGGTGGGTATATGCAGAAAATGTACCGGGATCATTCCCTTATACAGCGGGGGTGTTTCCGTTTAAACGCGAAGGGGAAGATCCGAAACGCCAATTTGCCGGGGAAGGGACACCCGAGCGTACGAATAAACGCTTCCACTATTTATCGAAAGACGATGATGCAAAGCGTCTGTCAACAGCGTTTGACTCGGTAACCTTATACGGGGAAGACCCGCATATCCGTCCTGATATTTACGGGAAGGTAGGGGAATCAGGGGTAAGTATTTGTACGCTAGATGATATGAAAAAACTATATGACGGGTTTGATTTATGTGCCCCAAGCACATCTGTGTCGATGACAATTAACGGACCCGCACCAATCATCCTTGCGATGTTTATGAATACGGCGATTGACCAGCAGGTGCGCAAGCGTGAAGAAGAGCTCGGCCGTCCTTTAACGGTGGAGGAATTTACGGACACACGGGAAAAGACGCTGCAAGTTGTCCGTGGTACCGTACAGGCGGACATTTTAAAAGAGGATCAAGGGCAGAATACATGTATTTTCTCGACAGAGTTTGCGCTGCGTATGATGGGGGATATTCAACAGTATTTCATCGACCACAAAGTACGTAATTACTATTCCGTCTCCATTTCGGGCTATCATATTGCCGAAGCCGGGGCAAATCCAATTTCCCAGCTGGCCTTTACGCTCGCAAACGGCTTTACGTATGTGGAGTACTATTTAAGCCGAGGTATGCATATTGATGACTTTGCCCCAAACTTATCGTTCTTCTTCTCAAACGGTCTGGATCCGGAATATACGGTAATCGGCCGTGTAGCACGCCGTATTTGGGCGATTGTGATGCGGGATAAATACGGTGCGAACGAACGCTCACAAAAGCTGAAATACCATATTCAAACGTCAGGGCGCAGCCTGCATGCACAGGAAATCGATTTCAATGATATTCGTACAACGCTGCAAGCTTTAATGGCACTGCATGATAACTGTAATTCCCTTCATACCAATGCGTACGATGAGGCGATTACAACACCGACAGAAGAATCGGTGCGGCGGGCGATGGCCATCCAAATGATTATTACAAAGGAGCATGGTCTGACGAAAAATGAAAATCCGCTTCAAGGGGCATTTATCATTGAAGAGCTGACAGATCTTGTGGAGCAGGCGGTGCTCGATGAATTCGACCGCATCAATGACCGCGGCGGCGTGCTTGGCGCCATGGAAACGCAGTACCAGCGCGGTAAAATCCAAGAGGAGTCCATGTATTACGAGCATTTGAAACATTCGGGGGAGCTGCCGATCATCGGGGTGAACACATACTTAAACCCGAATCCGCCATCTGATGAAGACATTAACTCGATGCAAATTGCACGTGCCTCCAAGGAAGAAAAGGATGCGCAAATCACCAATTTGAAGGCATTCCAAAAGCGCCACGGAGACAAGAAGATAGAGGCGCTCAACCGGTTGAAGCAGGCAGCTGTGACAGGAGGAAATATTTTCGAAGAGCTGATGGAGTCGGTTAAGGTGGCAAGTCTTGGCCAGATTACGCATGCGCTGTATGAAGTAGGCGGTCAATACCGCCGCAATATGTAAAATAAGCGGCTGGGCATGGAGTACTTCCCGTCCAGCCTGCTGCTAGCTTGTTATGTTGGCATACTTTTTGCACGACGGGTCTGTCAAAGTTTTGTATACTGGATGTAAAGTCAGCAAGGGAGGTGGCAGAAGTGATATCACAAGTAAAATATATCATCATATTTTGTTGTCTAACGGCCACCTATTTCCTTTATAATGAACAATTAGCGTCGATTCCGCTGTTGGTTTTGTCTGCACTTTTCTTTTACATCGGCTTGAAAGAAATGTCGAAATTAAAAAACAATAAATGAAACTAGCATAGTACTATCATGTTTGTATATAATGGGTATTATGCTTAGGAAATGTAATAAATGAAGGGACGTGCACGATTTGAACTTTCGTGAAATGACAAAAGAACAATTAGCAGAAGAATCGTTAATTGATTTAGCATACGCTGTTTTAGAAGAACGGAAAACTGCCATCGCATTTGCCGATCTAGTAAAAGAGGTTCAAAGCTTAAATGGTTTTTCAGATGGGGAAATGCAATCTCGCCTTGTCCAATTTTATACAGATATGAACATTGACGGCCGCTTTTTATTAAACCATGAGAGTGGCTGGGGTCTTCGTGAATGGTATAAAGTGGAGACAATTGAAGAAGAAACAGCGCCAACTGTAAAAGCACGCAAGAAAAAATCAAAAGCAGTTATCGACGATGAGGACGAAATCATCGATCTTGATGAGGATGATATCGTATTCGATGAAGACTTCGATGAGTTTACGGACGACGATGAAGAAGAGGACGAAATCGAGGAAGTCGATGCTCTTGAATTTGTCGAAGAAGATATCGAGGATCTGGATGCCGATATTGACGAAGAACTGATTCCTGAAGAGGAAGAAGAATTCATCATTGAGGATGAAGAAGAAGAGCTTGATGACCTTGATGAGCTTGACGAGGAAGAAGAAAAATAATAATAGAAGCATGGGCATCCCGCCTGTGCTTTTTATGTTATGAGAACAGCGCTATCTTGCTGTAGGCGGCTTTCCGGGCGCAGGCTTATTTCCTGTTTTGGTTAAAGATGTTGCGAACATCTTCAAGGTAAAAGTGCTTGACTTCTTTTTCACTTCCGTATAATCTTTTACTTGGGCTCCTTTAAAAAGGAGAATGACCGTATAAGTTATACGCTCCCCCTGCTTGTGTGCAGGAGGGGCGTTTTTTATTTTTTATAGCAAAAGTTCGTCATGCAGTATAAGTAACACCTCGTGTTGCCTGCCATTGGTTGATTTTGAGGTGCTGAAATAGGAAGGGAATTCTCTTCCTACCCCTATTAAAAAAGGCATTGTGAAGGCCCTTTTTGGCCGGCATATGCCTTTCCAATTTTTAAGGAGGAATTTAGAATGACAAAGTATATTTTCGTAACGGGTGGGGTTGTTTCGTCGCTTGGGAAAGGAATCGTTGCTGCCTCTTTAGGGCGTTTACTAAAAAACCGCGGTCTGGAAGTAACTATTCAAAAATTTGATCCGTACTTAAACATTGACCCGGGTACAATGAGTCCATACCAGCATGGTGAAGTATTCGTAACAGATGATGGTGCAGAAGCAGATTTGGACTTAGGTCACTACGAGCGTTTCATCGACATCAATTTAGGAAAGCACTCAACAGTGACATCAGGCCGTGTATATCAATCCGTTCTGCAAAAAGAACGCCGTGGTGATTATAACGGTGGTACTGTTCAAGTCATTCCTCACATTACAAATGAAATCAAAGACCGGATCCAACGCGCAGGCCGCGAAACAAATGCTGATGTAGTGATTACAGAAGTTGGCGGTACAGTAGGGGATATTGAATCACTGCCGTTTTTGGAAGCGATTCGCCAAATGAAAACAAATCTTGGCCATAACAATGTGATGTATGTTCACTGTACATTAATCCCTTACATCAAAGCAGCAGGGGAAATGAAAACAAAACCGACACAGCACTCGGTAAAAGAGCTGCGTTCGTTAGGTATCCAGCCGAATATTATCGTTGTTCGTACAGAGCAGGCCGTTTCACAGGAAATGAAAGATAAACTGGCATTATTCTGTGACGTGCAGCCGCATGAAATTATTGAATCGCGTGATGCAGAGCATTTATATGAAGTACCGCTTAATCTGCATGCACAGGACTTTGATGATATCGTACTGGAGCACTTTGGTATCCAAGCGCCGGAAGCAGATATGTCTGACTGGAAAGAGCTTGTGGAAAAGGTGAAAAACCTGACAAATAAAACACGCATTGCGCTTGTAGGGAAATATGTGGAGCTGCAGGATGCTTATATTTCCGTAGCAGAAGCATTAAAGCACGCAGGCTATGTATATGATTCTGATATCGAAATCGACTGGGTAAATGCAGAAGATGTGACAGCAGAAAATGTAGATCAGCTGCTTGGACAAGCAGACGGTATCCTAGTGCCAGGCGGCTTTGGAGACCGCGGGGTAGAAGGGAAAATCGAGGCGATCCGCTATGCACGTGAAAACGATGTGCCGTTCTTCGGTATTTGTCTAGGTATGCAATTGGCGACAGTAGAATTTGCGCGCAATGTATTAGGCTTACAAGGTGCACATTCAACAGAGCTGGATAAAGACACACCATATCCAATCATCGATTTCCTTCCAGATCAATCAGAGGATATCGATCTTGGCGGTACACTGCGTCTAGGCTTATATCCATGTAAATTAAAAGA
>DEQA01000272.1 GCA_002359075.1 Planococcaceae bacterium UBA3378 | reverse complement strand
ACCTGTGTAGGATCCAGACCATTCATCACTTCATCCATCAGCATCATCTGGGTATCTGACACGATTTGCATCGCAAAACAAAGCCGCTGACGCATGCCGAGCGAATAGGTACCTGTTTTTTTATTAATATAAGAATCCATATCCAATGCGGCAATTGTTTGGTCAATCAACTGTTTATCGCTATTCCACATTGAACTGTATATCTTTAAATGCTCTCTGCCGGAAAGATAGTTATACAAGTCACTTTGGTCTGGCATCATGGAAATGAGCTGGTGAATCTTTACTTCATTTTTCTTGCTTGTGTAGCCAAGCTCCTTATTAAAAATGACCCGGCCGTTTTGCGGACTTACGTAGTTCATCATGACATTCATCAAAGTGGACTTCCCTGTTCCATTTGGTGCGACGAGGCCGATAATTTCTCCCGGTGCAAAGACAACCGAAATATCCTTTAATATATCCCTTCCTGAAAAACGGACACCGATCTCTTTTAATTCAATCATATCTTTCCCCCTATTCGTTATAATTGTTTAAATTTCGAATGATTACTAATGGTAAATACAGCAAGTAAAATGATGCATACGCATGCGCTTAATACGAGGCTTGCGTTCCCTAGAGTGAGGGAATGGGACTCATATACATAGTTCCGGTAGCCTGACAGAACCTGTCCCACCTGAATATAACTCGTCGGGTACCATTCTACTTCCCGGATAAAGCCGATTCCTCGCGTATAATACGTAAACTCCCAGATGACTACTGCAAAGCCTACGAATAAATTGGCAAATTCATTACGGAGCACAAGACTTGTCAGAAGCAATAAAGAAATGATCAGCATAAACCACAGAATGAGCAATACCGTGCTTTGTAAAATAAATTCCCCCAAACTGATAAGCGAAAAGGATTTATCCATATGTGAATAAATCGGTACTGGTAAATCAAAGCTTCCAAAACCGTGTTTTGCCCCGATCAGGAAAAGACCTGTTGAAAGAGGAAGGAATGCCAGTATACTGCCAAATAAGGCAACACTCCCTTTCACAAGCAGCCTGCGCCAAGGCGACATTGGAAAGCCCCTTAACAACGTTGGGTTCCGGCGGTCTTTCAGCACAATATCGGCCGTCAGAAGAATACAGCTGATCATAAGAATAAACGGCAAATAAGACTGTAAAAGCCGCTGCCATGTCTGCAAGGCCGTCCGTTCTTCAAATATATCGATGGATAAGTTAAAATCTTTCTCCGCATAGCCCCCATACCGGACAGCAGCAGACAGATAAGCAAAATGTCCGTCTTCTTTTGCATAATGATTACCGTATGTATAATAGCGCGGATGATAAAAAAGGATATCTCCCCCTTTATAGATCATCCCGTCCGAATAGGTATACCACTTGGACGTGGCCTCCGCATACTTTTTCAAAGCATTTTCTGCGAGAGCATCCAGCCGTGCCTTTTCGTATTTATTCCATTCCGGGAATGTCATGACCGCATAAGCTGTGGAAGGATGCATATTTTCCGTGTTAACCGTGTTCAAAAACTCCTCCTTCGTTAAATACCTCGCCTCCATTTCCATTTTGTCCACTTTTTCAATCGGATCATAGGACGGGGCGACGACCATTGCATAATAGCAGGAAAAAAACAGTAAAATGACATAAACAGCAATATTTTTCTTGTTGTAAAAAAAGTGTAGTAACTCAAACTTGAAATAACTTTGCATAAAAACCCCTCCTATACCCTTTTTAGCTTCCCGGCTGTAAAGAAAACTTTGATTATGATCAGCATGATGACGATACATACCCCGATTGTCATGAGCCCGTCTGATACAGGTAAAGCTGCTGGGGTAGCAAGGTCAAGTGTTTCTCCATTTAAAATCCGGCTGAAATTCAAATAATTGGCTGGATTCCATGGAACAAGTGCCATCATGTCCGGGAACAAGTAAGGAGAAATATAAAATAGTAATTGGACGAACAACGTTAAGTACATATTTTTCAGTAACATATTTAAAATAATCGATAGCAAGATGGCAAATAAAGCAATGAACAGCATATAAAGCACGGTGATGCCTATAAATTTACTCATTGTAAATACTTCTATACTGCCGCTGTATACAGCAATAGGATAAGACGGGTCTCCAAGCCCATTGAAATAAATGAGCGGAAGACTGCAAATAAACAACAGCAAAATAAACATGCCGACCATCAGCATGGCGGAGGAGCATTTCGCTAACACATATTTACTAAAAGAAACGGGATACCCTTTGATCAAAGAAGTATGCTGGAATTCCTCAATCAAAATCCCGCATGAATAGATGCTCACAAAAACAAACCAGACAGCACCGATCATCGCAAACAGGTAACCAAGGAATTGGTAGAAAGACAACGGATTTTGAGATGCTGATTTTCCTTCATCGACCAGCTTTTGATAGTAGACGCGCTGAAGCTGGTTTTCCGTTTTTGTCGGGAGATACGGGGCGATATCCTGAAATCCCTCCATCTTAAACGCAGCATCTCTTAAATCGGCAAGCTCCAGAGATGTTTCCAAATACAAATCGGGTATATCCATTCTAACCGACATTCTTTGAGTCGAGATAATGCGCTGCTGCCGGACTAAATTTTTATAAAGATCACTCCCATCTCCGTTTTCTGAAGCATCTTCTACTTGAAATTTGTATAGTGCAGACGAGACGGACTGGTAATCGCCCGTTCGTTCCTTTACTAAATTCCCTTTTTCTTCTGTTGTAATAAATGATAGCAAGCCCAATATAAACGCCACTACAATGATACAAGCTGCAATATTTTTCTTGTTTGATTTCTCAATCATTAAAACGGTTTTTAATACATTTTTCATACAAACCCCCCGTAAAAAATGGCAACATTCTATTTGATGCCTCCTGATCCACAGAAGGGGCCTTCTTCACATCCTTTCATTCTATGTTATATCGAAAATCACCAATAATTAGAAATTATAGTAATTTTACCATTTCTTTTACGTGAGTTGTACCACTTAAATAAACCTATCCTTTTATCCCTGGCAATTATCATTTCAGATGGGTTTTCTTGTTATTTGGAGTTTGTTTCGTTAATATAAGTCCAGTTATCTACTTTTTTGCTGCTATTTTCTTTTCTGCTAAGTGAAGTGGAGAACAAAGAGAAATGGATGACTGCACGTCTCTTTTCCTTTTATTTCTGTTATCGGAAAAGAAAAAACAACCTTCGGATAGGAGAATGAAGAATATGGAACATAATACGGAAGTAAGAGAAAACCTATTAAAAAGTGTGGAAGGA